>CAXBGJ010000142.1:0-8794 GCA_963975045.1 uncultured Marinomonas sp.
ACATGCTTCTGATTAAGGTCATTACCAAACTCATCGATAAAACCGAGGTTTAGGAGCTTTTTTGTCATTTTTTTTATTGAAAAAAACACAGTATTCCGCACTTATTGTCTGTATTAAAAGTAATCAAGCTTGAATCGCTATATTCGCCACTACATAAACTACTATAAAGTGAGAAATTACCTGCACATTCTACAGAAAACGATCCTTTTTTCCTATTAATTCAAACAATGAAAGCCGCTTTACTACAAAGATTGAAACCACTTAATACTATCAGTATAAAAAACAATGTTTAAAGACAAGTACATTGATTTTCCGTATTCTAATCCACTATTTTAAAAACACTTCTGGCATGGATATTGATTAAACATTCGTAACCTAAAGTAAAAGCCATTGAAAATACCGACCAACCGGTCAAAAAGTGAATTGGAATCAAGCTATTTTCGCACCACAATAGGGCAAAAGGGCCATGACAGTGCAAAAGCATAAAAGGCTAGCCTAATCTGGAGTTTGACTTGAGTAGAACGAGCAGACGATAAACAACATCACAATCGTCTTTCATAAAATTTAATTGAATGCAAAAAAAAGGTGCTGGAACATTGAAAATACACGACTCGGTATCACGCCTTGAGCTTGTAAACATCACGAAACAATACCCAGGCTGCCTTGCTAATGACAACATCAGCATTACCCTGATGCCAGGTGAGATTCATGCACTGCTAGGAGAGAATGGCGCAGGGAAAAGTACTTTGGTAAAAACCATTTATGGTGTCGTGGCACCGGACAAAGGTGACATCATATGGGATGGCAAAGAAGTCAGTATCAAATCCCCTTCTGTTGCTCGCGATTTAGGCATTGGAATGGTATTTCAACACTTCTCTTTATTTGAAACACTGACCGTCAGTCAAAATATAGAATTGTGCTTAAGCAAAGCCCAATTGAGTAAAATAGGTGATTTAGCTGGCAGAATCACTCAACTCTCCAAAGAGTATGGCTTAAATGTTAAACCAAGCCGATATGTTCATTCACTTTCCATTGGCGAGAGACAGCGAGTGGAAATCATGCGCTGCCTTGTCCAGTCGGTAAAGTTGCTTATTTTAGATGAACCCACTTCAGTGCTAACACCGCAAGAAGTGGCTGGACTATTTGACGTTCTACGGACACTGTCCAAGGAAGGTTGCAGCATTTTATTCATTAGTCATAAATTGCACGAAGTGACTGAGGTTTGTCATAAAGCCACCATACTTCGCGCAGGAAAAGTCGTCGACACCTGCGTTCCGAATGAAGAAACACCTGCATCTATTGCAAAAATGATGGTTGGCGATCTAGCCGAACAGGATGCCGGCTACGCAAAAAAAGAAGGCAAAGAAGATCTTCTCAGCGTCAACAACCTGTCTTTACCGTCCAAACAACCTTTTGGTACAGCGCTAAAAAATATCAATTTCGAATTGAAGTCCGGTGAAATATTGGGCATTGCGGGGGTTGCTGGTAACGGTCAGGACGAACTAATGGCGATTATCAGCGGTGAAGACAACCGCAATGTTAAGCGCGCACTTTCACTTTGCGAACAAGATATTGGCCATTTACATGCTGGAGAACGCCGCAAGCTTGGGATGGCTTATGTACCTGAAGAACGTTTAGGCCGAGGCGCCGTACCTGACATGAGTTTAACCGAAAATACACTACTGACTCACAGTGAAGGCTTTATTAAAAACGGGCTCGTCGAGTGGCAAAGCATTAAAGCTTATACCACCGCACTTATTGCTAAATATAAGATCAAATGTCACGGTGAATTTTCAGAAGCCAAAAGCTTAAGTGGTGGCAACTTGCAAAAGTTCATCATGGGGCGCGAAATCGGTCAAAAACCCAAAGTCCTTATTTGTGCACACCCAACATGGGGCGTCGATGTTGGTGCGGCACTTGCCATCCATCAAGCACTACTAGAACTCCGAGACCAAGGCGCAGCCATTCTGCTTGTTTCCGAAGACATCGACGAACTGTTCCTTTTAGCTGATCGAATGTCAGCCGTCTGTGATGGTCATTTGTCTCCTGTGGTAAAAACACAAGACACCAACATAGACCAGATAGGCCAATGGATGGCCGGCACTTTTATCAACAGTAAAACCGCTCAAACATCAGAGGCCAAGGCATGATCCGTATTCAAGCTCGCACCGAGCCAAGCTCTTTGATGAAAGTTGTCTCCCCACTGCTTGCCATCGCATTAACCTTAATTTTTGGCTGCATTTTATTCTCAGCCATTGGTAAGTCGCCTTCTCAAGCCTTACATGTACTCTTAATCGCACCTTTGGCGGACAGTTACAATATTGGTGAGATGTTTGTAAAAATGGCACCTCTACTACTTTGCGCCGTTGGCTTATCACTATGCTACCGAGCCAATATGTGGAACATCGGCGCAGAAGGACAATTACTCGCTGGTGCGTTAGGCGGTTCTGCTATGGCACTTTATTTTATCGATTCTGAATCGTCTTTTGCACTTCCTATCACTTTATTAGCTGGCGTTGCCTCCGGCATGATTTGGGCTGCGATTCCGACTTTCTTAAAGTTGCGTTACAATTCAAACCTTATTTTAACCACCATCATGTTTAACTACATCGCCCTATATCTTCTTATTTGGGCTGTTCATGGACCACTAAGAGACCCTGAAGGCTATGGCTTCCCAGAATCCGCCTTATTTTCTGACGCCACCTTACTACCCACACTGTTTGAAAGCAGCCGAACACACCTCGGTATCGTTTTTGCTGTTTTATCCGGTGTTGTCGGTTGGTTTATTTTAAGTAAAACCCACCTGGGATTTCAGATACGCGTTTTCGGTGCAGACGAAGCAGCCACACGGTACGCAGGCTTTAGTAGCAAAAAATTAAGTTGGTTTGTCATGTTATTTGCCGGTGCTTTAGCGGGACTCGCCGGTGTCAGCGAAACCACTGGGCCGATCGGTCAGTTGGTACCTAACGTGTCTCCTGGCTATGGCTACTCAGCCATCATTGTCGCCTATCTAGGAAGATTACATCCTATCGGCGCCATTCTCGCAGCCGCTTTCATGGCGGTACTTTATATGGGCGGCGATCTAGCACAAATAGAAATGGGCATTCCCGTTGCCGTCGTCAGTATGTTTCAAGGCGTTTTATTATTCTTTCTCTTGGCATGTGATTTTTTCATCAACAATCGTCTCGACTTTTCTAACAAAGCGACAAACTAGGAGCACACTTTGGACTCAGATCTAATCGTACAAATCTTGTTTGCCGCCATCAAAACCGGCACACCACTTCTCTTTATTGCATTAGGTGAGGTTATTTGTGAAAAATCTGGCGCACTCAACCTCGGCCAAGAAGGCATGATGTTAATGGGCGCTGTTGTTGGCTTTTTAGCTGCTTACGGGACAGGCAGCGCAGGTTTAGGTGTTCTGGCTGCCATGTTGATGGGCTGTCTTATGAGCCTTATTTTTGCCGTACTCGTACTTCATCTAGGGGCGAATCAAGTGGCCACAGGCCTTGCCTTAACTATTTTTGGTACCGGATTGAGTGCCTTTATAGGTTCTGATGTCGTAGGCCAAACGGTTCAAGGATTCCAGCCCATCGAGGTTCCATTTTTATCTGACATTCCATTCTTGGGTCGCATATTGTTTCATCATGACATCTTGGTGTACTTATCCTTTTTCATGACCTTTGCGCTCATTTTTGTTGTTAATAAAACCCGTATCGGCCTTGTCCTCAAAGCGGTCGGCGAAAACCCTCACGCCGCCAATGCCATCGGCATAAAAGTTCTAAGAGTTCGCTATTTAGCCGTTATGTTTGGCGGTGTTATGGCGGGGATATCTGGTGCTTATATGTCTCTTGTTTACACCCCTATGTGGGTTGAAAACATGTCAGCCGGTCGTGGTTGGATTGCCCTAGCTCTTGTTGTTTTTGCTTCGTGGCGAGTAGGACGAATAATGCTAGGAGCCTATTTATTCGGATTGGCCAGTATCATGCATTTGGTACTGCAAGGGTTAGGTTGGTCGATTTCGCCAAATCTACTCGCCATGATGCCTTATGTGGCAACCGTTATTGTTATGGTCATCATCAGCGCCGATCAGCTTAAAGAAAAGCTGCTCGCCCCTCGCTCTTTAGGCAAGCCTTTTGACCCGAGAAACATGGCATAGAATTTAGATTTAAACCCTATTTTTCAACATTACATAAAAAATGCCTTCGGGCACAAAAGGAGCTAAAAATGAAACTTAAAAGTTTACTGGTAAGCCTAGGGCTTTTGGCTGGAGCAAGCTTTGCTCAAGCAGAAGATCCATTAAAAATTGGTTTTGTCTATGTTGGGCCTGTTGGTGATTTAGGCTGGAGTTACGAACACGATATGGGCCGTAAAGGCCTTGAAGAACATTTTGGCGATAAGGTGCAAACCACTTTCGTTGAAAACGTACCAGAAGGTGCAGACGCTGAGCGGGTAATCACTCAATTGGCAAAAGCAGGAAACGATCTTATTTTTACCACGTCTTTCGGTTTTATGAACCCAACGGTAAAAGTGGCAAAACGCTTCCCTAACGTGACATTCGAACACGCTACAGGTTACAAACTGTCTAAAAACTTAGGCACTTACACACTTCGCACCTATGAAGGTCGTTATGTCTCAGGTGTAACAGCAGGCATGATGACAAAAACCAACACCATTGGTTACATTGGCTCATTCCCAATTCCTGAAGTTATTCGTGACATTAACGCCGTTTACATGGGCGCAAAAAGTGTTAACCCTGATGTGAAGATTAAAATTGTTTGGGCGAATACTTGGTACGATCCAGGCAAAGAAACCGACGCGGCTAATGCTCTAATGGATCAAGGCGTGGATGTGATGCTACAGCACACAGACAGTCCAGCGCCACTTATTGCTGCTGAAAAACGTGGTTTACGCGCTATCGGCCAAGCTTCTGATCAGAGTAAATTCGCGCCAAACGCTCACATTTTTTCCGTTCGTGATAACTGGACTCCTTATTACGTCAAAACCACTCAAGCCGTTATGGACGGTACATGGAAGTCACAAGATTTCTGGGGCGGTTTTCAAGATGACATGTTAACACTGGCGTCTATTAACCCAAACCTTCCTAAAGATGTTCGCGCTAAAATCGATGCGACTTACGCCATGATCAAGTCAGGTGAGTTCAAACCATTCACCGGCCCAATCAAAGACAACAAAGGCAACATCGTCGTTCCGGCTAACCATTCGTTAACAGACGTAGAACTTGCAAAAGTAAATTGGTACGTAGAAGGCATTAGCGACGAAATTCCTCGCTAATCCTTATATACAGCCAGCGCCGCTGGCTGTATATTCCCCTGTTTTTTTAACCGCGAAAAAATACGCAATTCTTTTCATCTTAGTTTTTATTGCTATATTTAAGAATTCAACACAGCATTAATGCAGTCAAATAATGGGATTACTATGGATACAACAGACACACTGGTCGAACTTTCAAAGGCAATGCCGAAGACCGAACTTCACTTACACATTGAAGGCACCTTTGAGCCCGAGCAGATGTTTGCCATAGCACAACGCAACCAAGTTAAATTGAAATACGACACAGTAGACGCACTTAAAGCAGCGTATCAATTTACCAACCTTCAAGACTTCCTAGACCTATACTATCAAGGTATGTCCGTACTGCTTTATGAAGCCGATTTTTACGAGCTAACCATGGCGTATTTGGAAAAAGTACACAGCGAAAACGTCGTTCATGTGGAGATTTTTTTCGACCCACAAGGCCACCTATCTCGCGACGTACCATTCGACGTGCAAATAAAAGGCATTTATAACGCACTACAAGACGCCCAACTAAAATGGGGCATGACCTCTAAACTTATTATGTCTTTTCTGCGCCATTTGAGCGAAAAAAGCGCCTTTGAAACACTTGAACACGCAAAACCCTTCATTAATTGGATTGATGGTGTTGGCCTAGACAGCTCGGAACTTGGTCATCCACCAGAAAAATTCTTACGCGTTTTCGAAGCTTGTAAAAACCTCGGCTTAAAAGTAACCGCTCACGCGGGAGAGGAAGGGCCGCCAGATTATGTCTGGCAAGCCATAAATCAAATCGGCGTAGACAGAATAGATCACGGAAATAGAGCATTGGAAGACGTTAAGCTCATCGAAGAAATCAAAAAACGCGACCTAACACTAACCGTTTGCCCGCTTTCTAATCTAAAGCTTTGTGTCGTTAATGACATGAAAGATCATCCAATAAAACACATGCTAAAGCTCGGCCTACACGCGACAGTGAATTCCGATGATCCAGCGTATTTTGGCGGTTATATGAATGACAACTATGCATCTTTAATCCGCCGTACCGGCATCAACAAAGAAGAATTGCTGCAACTGGCCACCAATGGCATCACTGGCAGCTGGATGAAAAACACCACAAAAGAAAAACACTTAAAACAGCTGCACGCCCTCTTCAAATAAGTCACCCCGGCTACATTTGATCGTCTTACGGAAGCACCTTAAAAAGAATGATCAGCAATCATTCTTTTTAATCTCTCAATTTTATTATGGTAAGATTCGCTTTTTTAAACTACCGGGCCCTATCCATGTCAAATACACTCGCCATTGATGAAACCTTTTACCGTCAAACAAGCAGCGAACGCTACGATCAGGTTCTACAGCTGATCAAAAAGTCACAATCCATTTGGGCGCTTGCCGATGCAGAGGGGTGCTTAATCATCGATCTTGGTACCGATAAAGTATTACCCATTTGGCCAACAGAAGCGCTCGCATCTGGCTGGGGTGAGAAAGATCACGAAGGGTTCAAAGGCCTAGAAATAAACGCGACTGACTGGTTAGAAAAATGGTTGCCTGGCATGCAAAACGACAAATTTTCTGTAGGTGTTGCTCCAAACCTTGCCGGTGAATGCATCGTTTCTTCTGCTGAAGAACATGCGGCTGATCTACAAAAATAGCGTCCTTTTTTGCACAACAAGAACCAGACGCATCATGCATTTTCAATTAAAGCGGCTCAACACTCCAAGCAAACGCACGCAGTCTGCCGTGTGTATTTGCTTGCTTGCCGTTTTTCTCATTTATTTTGCCCCACTGTACTCGCAAGTAGCCAACACCCTCGCATCCAAGCCAACGATCATAAAAAACATGGCTATGGAAGTCATGTCGACGGCGGGGCACGACCATTCTCAAATGATGCCTCAAAAAACGAACAATCGTTCTGCTCATGAAGGCCATCATGGACACCACGCAGAGGGAGAAAGCACCAACGTCCTAGAGGCCTGCGGCTATTGCTCACTCCTCTTTCATCTGAACTGGATCGACACCAAAACCTTTGAACTTATCCCTCTAGCACCAAGCCGTTACCCAAATAGGGTAATCGCCACTATCTCGCACAGATACTCCGTGCCTGTCACCTCGATACAGCCAAGAGCACCACCCGTCATAACAATCTAACCCACCAAACACAGCACGACGTTAATTATTCTGTTTGAAAGACAGAATGACTACCTACTTGTGCGTTTTTATCACTTTAGAAAGGTGAGTTTAAGCTCAGAGGCGTTGTTATGCCCTTTTCTAATGCGAGAACAATAACTATGTCGACAAACACACACAACAAGACCTCAGAGTCTTCAAATGCCATGCTATTGCTGATTACGCGACTGCATTTTTATATCGGTCTTTTTATCGGGCCATTTATTTTCATTGCCGCTTTAACAGGAACACTTTATGTCCTTTCTCCTCAACTTGAGGACGCCATCTATAAAGAAGCACTGACAACACAAAGCGCTGGAGAAAATAAAACACTCGCGGAGCAAATTACCGCTGCAAGATCTCATCTCAGCAGCGACTTGACTTTATTTGCGGTTCGCCCTGCCCCAAAACAAGGTGACACGACACGAGTTATGTTCCTGGACCCCACCGCCAACCTAACCGGCGCGAGAGCACTGTTTATTGATCCTGTCACATTGGATGTAAAAGGCAATCTACCTGTATACGGAACCAGCGGCGTATTACCGCTGAGAACCACCATAGATTTCCTTCATCGCCAACTGCTCTTAGGAGAAGTTGGTCGCTATTACAGCGAGTTAGCAGCGTCTTGGTTGTGGATCGCGGCGTTGGGTGGGTTATTTTTATGGTACAAGGGCGGGAAAAAAAATCAGCCTGAGTTCGCGTCGAAAACAGTACATTTGCGCAAAAGAAGACGTCATTACCAATTAGGCCTATGTCTCTTTATTGGCTTAATATTTGTTTCTGTCACAGGCCTCACTTGGTCAAAATGGGCTGGCGGTAACATCGGCACATTACGCGCCAATATTGGTTGGATTACCCCTTCAGTCTCTTTAGATCTCGTCGCGAGCAATGCGGTTGTCACATCAGATGAGCACGCAGATCACATTCATCATCACGATACAGAACCTAAAGCCGACACTCCTGTCATTAGTACAAACCCCGATGTGTTATTTGATGACGTGTTAAAAGCGGCGCGCAATGCCGGCATCGATGCCAACAAACTTGAAATAAAGCCTGCCAAAGGTGAGGGAAAAGCGTGGCTTGTACATGAAATAGACCGATCTTGGCCAACTCAAGTAGACAGTGTGGCTGTTGATGCAACTACCATGACAGTGACAAGCCGCGCTGACTTTGCCAATTTCCCGCTGGTGGCTAAATTAATTCGTTGGGGAATTGATGCTCACATGGGTATTTTGTTTGGCGTCATCAACCAAATCATACTGACGGCATTCGGTTTGTCTTTGTGCTTAATGATTATTTGGGGCTATAAAATGTGGTGGATTCGTCGCCCATC
>CAXBGJ010000143.1:0-8783 GCA_963975045.1 uncultured Marinomonas sp.
ACACCCAACACACGAGCAAGATGATTAAGAAGTACACCAATGAGAATGCCGCGGCAGGACCAAGGTCAAACTGTCCAATAGCTTGTTGTACTAAGGCTTGGCTCAAAAAGGTTGTTGAGCTACCAGGGCCACCACCAGTTAATACGAACGGTTCGGTGTAGATCATGAAAGAATCCATAAAGCGCAATAACATACCGATGACTAAAACATTCGCTAGCTTAGGTAATTGGATATGGCGGAATACGGCCCAGCGAGAGGCTTGGTCAATTCGTGCCGCTTGGTAATAGACTTCAGGGATTGCACGCAAGCCGGAGTAGCACAAAAGAGCTATCAAGGGAGTCCAATGCCAGACGTCCATTAATACGACGGTTAGCCAAGCATCCGTCGGGTTGGAAGCGTAGTTATAATCGACACCGATGTAATTCATAAACGCGCCGAATAATCCAATGTCTGCACGGCCAAAAATTTGCCAAATGGTGCCCACCACGTTCCATGGAATCAGCAAGGGAATCGCGACGAGAATAAGCGCTAAAGATGCGCCTCGACCTTTGGTTGGCATCATTAAAGCAACACAAATACCTAAAGGAACTTCTATCGCGAGGATAGTAATGGAATAGATAAACTGGCGAAGCAATGCTTCGTGTAAGCGGCTATCTAACATGACCTGTTTGAACCATTCTGTGCCAACGAAGTAGCGCGTATAAGGATCAAATATGTCCTGTACCGAATAGTTTACTACCGTCATCAAAGGGATGATGGCAGAGAAAGCAACGATAAGAAAAACAGGCATAACAAGGAACCACGCCTTGTTGTTTTCGACTTTAGTTTGCATGGTCGGTCTCCTTATCATTGTCCTTGTTGTTATTGACAGCAGTAGCGACAGTTTGTGGGGTTAAGTCAATGAGGTATTCGTCCACATAGATCTTGGTCCACTGCTCCGGAAAACTCACATAGATTTGTCCAGTCGGTACTTGTTGGTCTTCGCTGAGGCGCGCTTTCATTATTTGGCCATTGAACAAGAAAGATAAAATCTTGTAAGTGCCAAGGTCCTCGACGAAATCCACTTCTACTGGAAAAGCATCGCTGTTCTTCCCATCCCAAACATGAACAAACTCTGGGCGAATACCCACTTTAATATTGCTGGCATTCATGGCTTTTAAACGCGTTAGCATGGCGTCGCTAGTGGCAATAGCATGACCGCCAAAGGTGAGCGTGTCGTTTAGCTCGACGTCAAAAAAGTTCATGCCTGGGCTGCCAATGAAATAGCCAACAAAGGTATGTGCAGGGTTTTCAAACAATTCGCGTGGTGTACCGAATTGGACAATTTGTCCGTTGTACATCACCGCAATTTTATCGGCAAAAGTAGAGGCTTCGAGCTGATCATGGGTCACATACACCATGGTGATGTTGAATTGTTCATGGATCTGCTTGAGCTTACGGCGTAATTTCCATTTTAACTGTGGATCAATCACGGTGAGAGGTTCGTCGAATAAGATTGCCGACACATTGTCGCGAACTAACCCGCGTCCCATGGACACTTTTTGTTTTTGATCTGCGGACAATCCTTTGGCCTTACGCTTTAACTGGTCAGAGAGTTCGAGAATTTCCGCAACTTCGTAGACCTTTGATTTTATCTTGTGCTCTGGCACGCCGATATTTCGCAGCGGAAATGCCAAGTTATCAAACACTGTCATGGTGTCGTACACCACGGGGAACTGGAAAACCTGTGCAATATTGCGTTCTTCAGGTTTCAATTCGTTGACGCGTTTTCCGTCAAACAACACTTCGCCGTTGGAGGGTTTTAACAGGCCAGAAATAATGTTGAGCAGTGTAGATTTGCCACAACCTGATGGACCAAGTAGTGCAAACGCGCCACCTTGTTCCCAAACATGAGTCATTTCACGAATGGCATAATCTTCTGGTTTGGTTGGGTTTTCAGTATAGCTATGCGCTAACGCATTTAACGTAATAGAAGCCATGATTATTGATCCCTCATTCGCGCTGGGGAATGCACCATTTTGCCTTCTATATCAAAGACATAAAGTTTGTGCGTCGGGAAGTAGACCTTAATTTCTTGATCCACCTGATAGGCATGAACCCCAGATAAATGCAGCACCAAATCAAAATGTGGATTGTGCACGTGCAAAAAGGTTTCCGAGCCGCTGATTTCTGCAAGGTCAACACGGACGGGAAGTTCTAGATCATCGTCAGAATGAGGAACCAAACCGATGTGTGACGCTCGCACGCCGAATTGATATTCGCCAGGAGAAAGACTGCGTAGATCACTGTTTAAACGAAAGTGAACGGTATCATCAAAGGTCACTTCTTCTTCGCTGACTCGACCTTGTACAACATTGATTGGTGGCTCAGAAAACATTTCTGCAGTGATGATGTCTTTTGGCTGATGGTAAACTTTAGCTGTCGGCCCCATTTGCAATAAACGACCTTCGTTTAGTACCGCGGTGTTGCCGCCTAGCGCCAATGCTTCGTTGGGCTCTGTGGTTGCGTAGATGGCGATGCAGTTTCGTACTTTAAAGAGAGCGCGTAATTCTTGGCGTAGTTCTTCTCGTAATTTGTAATCGAGGTTCACCAAAGGCTCATCGAATAAAATAATCTGAGAATCTTTCACCAAGGCTCTTGCCATGGCGGTACGTTGCTGCTGCCCACCAGACAGTTGCAAAGGTAGACGGTCAAGAAAAGGGTCGATACGAAGCATTTCAGCCGTTTCTCGTACGCGACGATCCACTTCTTTCTCATCCATCTTGGCTAGACGAAGCGGCGATGCGATGTTTTCGTATACAGTGAGGTTGGGGTAATTGATGAACTGTTGATACACCATGGAAATGTTGCGTTCGCGAACGGCTACACCGGTCACGTCCACCCCATTCATGAGGATTTTTCCTTTGGTTGGTCGATCAAGACCGGCCATGAGTCGCATGAGCGTGGTTTTACCAGACAGGGTTCGTCCAAGTAAAACGTTGAAAGAGCCAGGTTCGAGCGTTAGGTTAACGTCATCGATCCAAGTCTCACCATCAACAACGCGCGATACATTCTGCAGCGTCAGAGACATTGTCAGTACCTTTTTTGTTGTTATTATTTTTTATGTGCGATCATGCTGTTGGCTTTTGCAAGGCTCAAAAGTGAACGCACTATCATGAATGAATATACTGCAGGAGCCGTGCCAAAAGTATTTTTATATGGTTTTGTGTTAATAACTTATTGATTATAAAGTGTTTTATGTGTTTTCCATGGTGTTTTTCACCATGTTCACTTTCGAAAGAGGACTGTTCAGGAGTGTTCAAAGTGTTTACAGTTCCCCTATTACAATGAACATTTCGTGCACAGTAGAGGCGTTTGCCTTGCGGTGCTGGAGTTGGAAATGCAAGATGAAAAGAAAAAACCCGCTGACGTACCTGTTGACGTACCTATAGACATAGTTCCTGTGTCCGACACGAGCCTTACTCAGATCCACAAAGAGCGAATTCAAGCGTCTTGGTATCGTTGCGAACAATTTGGACTGGATCACAGTAGCCGCCCAGATTTTGCAACCTTGCCGAAAGGCACCTTGAACGACTTAATGGATCAGCACCGTAGTCTGCTGGAAACAACTGAAAACGAGGTGTTGCCGTACTACGAAAATATCCTTAGTAATTCAGCCTGCATGATTGTCTTAGCAGACCGTCAGGGACATGTATTGAATACGTGGGGGCAGCCGCGCTTTGGCAGCGCAGCGGAGCACGGTTTAATTGGTGGAAACCAATGGACTGAAATGGGCGTTGGAACAAATGCCATTGGTACCGCGCTGATTACGGGTGAAGCGATTCAAGTTGGCCGTGACGAACACTTTTTACGCGCCAACCGTTTTATGATGGGGTCTGCGTCGCCTATCTATAACGCCAAAAACGATTTAGTCGGTGTATTGGATATTTCATCAGATGCTTATTTGCCGCAAGATCATACGTTTGGCATGGTAAAACTCATGTCTTTGAGTGTTGAAAATCGTCTGATTTTTTCGGCATTTCAGCAAGAGCATTTTATTCTGAGCTTTAATACCAATGTCGTCAGTTTAGACAGTCATTGGTCGGGTATTTTGGTACTTGATGAAAGCGGCACCATTGTATCGGCTAATCGTCGTGCAGAAGTGGTGCTCGCGCGCGATTTGGCTTTGCTCAATATTAATCAAATATTTGATATTGAAATGCGTGAAATTAAGCATCATCCCTTTAGTTTGCCAATGAAGTTGATCGCCATGGGGCGTTACCAGTTTTATGTCAAAGTGATTCCGCCCGTACAACAAATTATGCGTGTTCCAGACTTTCGTATGCGCACCGATTATGTCGCTCCTTCACAGGCAGAAACGATTGTTATGAATGAAAAAAAACCGGCCACTGAGCAGGTGAATAAACAAGAAAATAGAGTGTTAACAGACATACCAGATAACGTCATTCCATTGGAAGAACTACAACATGGAGACGAACGTGTAGAGCGTTTGGTACGCCAAGCCCACAAGATTATGGAGAAAGACATTCCTATCTTGATACACGGTGAAACGGGCGCGGGGAAGGAGATTTTCGTACGCAGTTTGCATTATCACAGCTCTCGTGCCAAAGAAATGCTGGTGGCAGTCAACTGTGCGGCAATTCCTGCCGAGTTAGTGGAATCTGAACTTTTTGGTTATGAAAAAGGGGCGTTTACTGGTGCTCAAAATAGAGGTTCGATAGGTCTCATTCGCCGCGCTCATCGTGGTACTTTATTTTTAGATGAAATTGGTGAAATGCCAATGGCCGTTCAGTCTCGCCTATTGCGCGTTTTACAAGAAAGAGTGGTCACGCCGCTTGGTTCGACTGATGTGTTTCCGGTTGATATTAAGCTTATTTCTGCCACCAACCGCACACTGAAAGAAGAAGTCAAAGAAGGACGTTTCCGCCAAGATTTATATTATCGAATTTCCGGTTTAAACATAGAATTGCCAGCCCTACGCAAACGATCTGATAAAGCGGAATTAATTCAATATCTTCATAATCGCTTACGCAAAGAAGAACCTGGCCCTGCTTTATCGCCAGCCATGGTCAATCTTTTAGTGAAACACCCTTGGCCCGGTAATATGCGACAACTTGCCCATGTTTTAAAAGTGGGTATGGCGATGGCGGACGAAGAAGTACTGGAAGATTGGCATTTGCCTGATGACTTCTTTGATGATTTAGATGCGATGGGAGAGTCCGACACACCTGAACTCGATTCAGAGACAGGACAAAATGAGCCGCTAGAAAGGTTAATTCCTCGGCTGTTAAGTGAATTTAAAGGCAACGTGTCACAAACTGCAAAAACGGCGGGAGTGAGCCGAAATACGGTGTATAAGTATGGGAAATTGAAAGATGGGCCAGAATGACGATCACTTTACTTTAGGTAGTCAGCTGCCCAATAAGGGGGGTTGCTTTAAGCTTATCTATAATCAAGTTTAGAAACACACACTTTTTCTGGTAAATCACGACGCTTAGGGAAAACCGCATAAAAAGTTTGTGCTGGAAGTGAGTGGTTTTCAAAAAGGGGGGAATACGTCGTTCACTAATAATACCCTGTCCGGTGACAATCGTGGCATTTTAGCCATCCCTACCCCTTCTAATGCCGCCGCTTTGTAATCATAAATCAAACGTCTACAATTATGATTTATTAACTCTAAAGACCTCATGTTGAAAAAAATTAATGCACTATGGATAGTAAAGCGTGGAGTGAATGGGTCATGTTTTCTTTTAATGCATTATGGACAGTGTAAAAATACAATATAGCTTTGACCGTAAAAGAAATGGTCATTTAATTGGAATGAAATTATAAATTATAGCCGGAATGAAAATCGATGGACGGTGAATAAAGACAAAAAATACATAGATTCTATATAAGACACTGTAATGCTCTACAGCTGAGTTTTAACGCATGGAATCTAATGAATGCCTTAGCTTTCAGTGCTTTAAGAAAAAGATTTTTTTATCACCTGAATGGTTCTGATTTTTAATTGAAAATATCATTTACTTTTTTTCTAGTAACTTGTTATAAACATAGAACACAAAACAAGCGATATTAGATTGGATTGGATGTTTCATGACCCCAAAAGTAAGGGCGCTGTTAACCGTTTTTATTAACTTTTCTGTGTTGGTCGTACTTACTGTCTCTGTTTTTTTCGTGGGCAACGCTTGGCAGCAACAAAGAGAGTTTGAGACGAAAGATAAGGAGAGGCAGTTCCACTTTGTAAAAGTGGAAAGTCACCTTAACGACGTTGTGTCTTTTATTGCTTCTATTTCGGATCTATATACTGGCGATTGTTCACATAACCTTGTGCTACACATGCGCAAAGAGCTTTTTAATATACCCGGCGCCATTGAGTTTGGTGTTATACAGAAAGAGGGCGATCATGGCGTCGTGGTATGTAATTCATGGGGTGATAAAGATAGGGTTAAGGTGAGAGAACCTGTCCCTCATGATGGTTTTTTAATGACTGGTCCCCATACGATTAACTCTTTAAAAATGCCTATATTTGTCATCAAAAAGACAGCGGGAAATTTTGAATACAACGCCATCATTAAAAAGAACAGCATAGATGCATTCTTTAATAATGACTCGGATATGACTATTTCTAATGGTGGAAGCATAACGGGTGAAGGTATATCGGGTGAAAAGTACCGACGCTCAGATGTCATAAATAACCTGATATATTCTGTTTCTCCTGCTGTTTCAAAAAAAGAACACTACTTATACTTCATTCCTATCGCGTTGTTTTTGTTCATTCTTGTCTATTTTTTAGTGACGCCTAAATGGGTCAGGGCGATTGATAAAATTCTCTTAAAACGGAAAATTGAAAATCATTATTACTACAACGAATACCAGCCTGTGGTTGATGCCAAAAATGGCAGTTTATTTTCGATTGAAGTATTTTTGAGAGGACAAGACGAGGTAAACGCAAAAGATACGATAGCAAAAATGAAGCATTTAGATTTGAGCATTGATCACACTATTTTTCAAATACGTCAGATTGAACAGAGCTTCTCAAAAACGTTCATCTCACAAAATAACTTTCAAGTGAATATCTCAAGCCTTCATCTCCAGAGTACTTTTTTTGTTGAGCATATATTGCAATTAAAAACGCTAACCTGCACCAGTTTGATTCTTGAAATTACAGAAGACGACAACTTAATGTTGCAAAAAAATATTGTCAAAAAGCACATGACACGACTAAAAGAAAAGGGCTGCCGTTTTGCTATTGATGATTTTGGTATCGAATATTCCGGTCTGTGTTATATCTCTGAGTTTGATTTTGATATTGTAAAAACGGATAAGATCTTCATTGACGATAAAGACCAAAATACCGCCATTCTAAAATCCATCATTGCATTTTGTAATGAGCTCGACATCGACTGTATTGCGGAAGGCATTGAAACCAAAGGCGACAGTGACAAAATCAACCACATCGGCATCCACCTTCATCAAGGCTGGTATTATGGCCGCCCCATGAGTGCCGAAAATATCACCACTTATACGGTGCCGTGTTAACGTATTCATTCCGCTAAGAAGAAGGCGTTGGCTGGTTAAGTGAGCCATTTACTAAAAATAGGCTTTTGTCCTAAAGCGTATCTCTAATCTCCGCAACAAAGTCGTAGGAATCACCAGGAAACCATGAGCGAGTAAATTCGACGTGGGTGCCTTCGTGATTGATGCCGGTTCGTTCAATGTACAAAGCCGCACTGAGCTGAGGAATGTCCAGCAAACTCGCTCGTTGTTCATCAATACTCACGGCGCGCAGTCTTTGCAGCGCTCGGACCGGTCGGCAACCTTGTTGTTCCAATAAGTCGTAAAGCGATCCTTCCATGGCAAATGGGTTAAGAATATAGCGACTAGGAATAGTGGCTAACTCTAATGCCATGGGTTTGCCGTCCGCGTAACGTAAGCGATAAAAACGCACCACTTCTTGGTCTGGCGCCAGTTTGAGCGCTTTGCACTCGTCTTCGTGAGGCATGCCTAAAGAGCGATCCAGCCACTTTGAAGTGATGGTTTTACCACGCGCTTCCATGACTTCGGTAAAGCTGCGTAAATGGTTTAAAGGCTGCTCAACCCGTTCACTCACAAAGGTTCCCGCGCCTTGACGCTGAGTTAAAACTTCGTCTTTGATAAGCTCATCTATAGCCCGTCGAATGGTCACGCGAGAGACATCTAGATACTTAGCAAGATCACGCTCAGGCGGTAAGGTATCCCCGCCGCAAACTCGCTCTTCAGTGATGGCGGCTTGAATGGCCTTCTTAACTTGAATGTAGAGCGGGATGCCTTTTTCTCGCAAGGTATCAGGCGCACCAAATAGTGAATTAACCCGATTTTGACTCATTCTATTTTCCAAAGGGGAGTGCCCCATATTGACAACGTACGCTTCCCTAATTAGGAAAGCGGCTTTGTTTCTACGTTGGAATTAACTCGAGGTAAAGCATGACCTTGATGATTAAACAAATACAGGCTGTTTGGTTTTATGCCAAACGTAACGTTATCGCCTGCTTGGTACTGGTTATCGCCATCTACCTTAAGCACAAACTCACCTTCTTGTTGAATGCTTACATATAAGTAAGATTGTTCTCCAAGGTGTTCTACCAATGTAATTTTCCCTTCTAGCGTATTCTCGTCGCAGGTTACAGACATGTGCTCAGGACGCAGGCCTAATTGCACATGAGCGCCTTTTTCTAAACTTGAGCTGTCGATGGCGGCAGAAATAACGCGGCCGGATTCTAACATGATTTGCGTGTTCTCGG
>CAXBGJ010000144.1:0-8722 GCA_963975045.1 uncultured Marinomonas sp.
TTCAAATTGTCGAGCACAGTCAATAAAAGCCTCAACGCCTTCTTGTGGCGTTCTAAATGATGTCACCAAACGCACCACACCTTTTTCCCAGCGACCACCGTAGAAAGCAAAACCTGCTGCCAACAAATACTCCGCCATACCTTCTGGCAAGGTACAAAACAGCATATTCGCTTGGGCTGGCGTATTAATTTTTACGCTCGGAATGGTCGCCAAACCGGCCTGCAATAAAGCCATCATAGCGTTAGCATGTTCAGCGTTTTTGCGCCAAAGATCATCCGTCAAATAGGCTTTCATTTGCGACGATAATAGACGCATTTTTGAATGCAAATGCCCACCACGTTTACGACGAAATCCTAACTCTTTTGACAATGTCTTGTTGAACACCACAATCGCTTCCGCCGCCATTGTGCCGTTTTTCGTGGCGCCAAATGACACTATATCCACGCCAGCCTTCCACGTCATTTGAGCAGGAGTACACTCCAACGACAGCAAAGCATTCGCAAAACGAGCACCGTCCATGTGAACCAGCAAGCCCGCTTCTTTTGAGACATGAGTAATCGCTCGAAGTTCCTCTAATGAATAAACACTGCCCACTTCCGTGACTTGCGAAATACTCACCGCAGACGGCTGAGAAGAATGCACATCGCCAACTTTTTGATTTACCATTTTCTTAAGCATGACGGGGTCTATCTTGGCGTCCGCCCCACCAATACCAACAAAACGAGCGCCGCCCGTATAAAACTCCGGCGCGGTACTTTCATCATTCAATAAATGGCTTTCTGAATGGCACAACACACTACCCCAAGGCGGTGTCATCGCACTGATGCTCAATACATTCGCTGCCGTCCCTGTTGACACCAGAAACACATCGACCTCACATTCAAACAATGCCGACAACATAGTCGTCACTTCCGCCGTCGTATCATCGTTACCATACGGCATGGCATCGCCTTGAGAAGCCTCCATCATGGCTTGCCATACAGAATCAGACGCACCGGCAATATTGTCACTGGTAAACGCAACCTTCATAACACCACTCCTTGATTAATCCGTTTCATATCAACGAACAATACCATGCCAGCATTTAAAACCAAGTGTTTAGAGTCTTGTGTAACACGGTGTAGGAGAGGCTAATAGCATTAGCCCCTTTCTATTGCAGATAAAGAGGAAAGTGAATTATTGCGTTTTCAGAACAACCGTCGCCTGTAGACGACTTTGTCCAAAGCGGGACATTTTTTCGAACTCATTGCGTGCAATGGGAACGAATTGGCAATCCAGTGGGCTTGGCGGATCATCAGCCAATTTGGTGTCATCGTCCAAATCGGGATCATGCACAAGAATGCAATGCTCGTCGTAACCCGACATCACCACCCAATGTGGGGCTTTTTTACCATCCATACGAAAAGTACTAATCAAAATAATCGCCAGCGCGCCTGAGTCAAACGCTTCAATTAACTGCTCTAACGGCATCACAGAATAATGAACGGCCACATCGCCTTCAACACATTGTTTAACAAAACTTTGATGTACGCGAGTAATCACATCTTTCTTAAGCTCGTTACGCACACTGTCGACAAACAACGGCCCTTCTTCGCTCAGCCAAACATCCGCCGATAAACCGCGTTTTTTTGCCGCCAACGCCAAGCCCATAGGATGACAACCACCGTGACCCGAGGTCATGAAAATCGTCGTCGCTTCGCGCCAGATTTCTAGCTCGTCGTCTGGTGTCGCTTGATACTCAGGATGCAGCGCAGACAGCACCATTTGCAACGACGCCGGACCACACGTAAATGGCGTACCTTGAGCTAACCAAGGCAAAGGTCGCGTGGTTTGCTCACTCGCCCCATGACGAAGGCGTTTTTGCATACGAATGGCGTCGGTTTGGTCTTCATAATAGGCATCGTAATGGCCGAATTCTCGGTAACCCATAGTGTGATATAACGCGATGGCATTCTGGTTTACATCACTCACTTCCAAACGCAGCAAGATCTTGCCCTTTTTAATGGCTTTTTGTTCGCACGCTTGGATCAAGGCCTTGCCAATACCCAAGCCTCGCGCTTGTGGCGACACTGCCAAAGAATACAAACGCGCCAATCGCGTACCTTGTCGTAGATGCAACAATGCATAACCCAAGAGATTTTGATCTTGCCCAAACGCTACCAACAGCGCCGACCCTGTACTGGTAATCGCCCGACGAAAACTACGACGACTCAAACGGTCGCCAGTAAAAGCACTGTCTTCAAGCACCAACAAGGCTTTTAAATCGTCGACACTCGCCGAACGAATGTCGACATGTGAAGACGATTTTTGCGTCGTTGAGACTTCCGTATTTGACATCGGATTAAGGGGAATCGCTGCAGTGCTGGTTTTGGTCATTAAATCGCCTCAGAGAAGGGCAAAAGATCGCTAGGGTCATCTATTTTTATGGCCATAAAAGCCAAATAATGACGACGGTAATTTTCGCGCATTCTAGGGCGAATATAACTAAAAAGATAGCGTAACTTTCCTAAAAGAACAGATTATTTTTTAACCAAAAAATAATTATTCTTTTGCGTTTTAGACTATTGTTAAAACACAAAAACAAGCGCACTATTCGCGAAAATACACAGCACATAAAAAACGCTGGAACGCCCTTCAACAAGGCAATACAAACAGATTTTATTGATTCTATTTAGAAGGAAAAGCAAAGCCAATGTCACAGACGTACATTGTTGTTGATCAGGCCAAAGATTGGTCCGCGTTTTTACCCAGTGATCGAGTGATCACTTTTACTCAATACCTAAACTTGGCGACCAAAAGCCAAGGACGCACGCGCATCATCAACCTATGTAAAAGCAGTAAATACCTGTCCGATGGGTATTACTGTTCTCTGCTGGCAGAAAGCCGTGGTCATCACGTAATGCCTTCCGTGCGAGTCTTGAACGACATCAGCAAAAAAACCTTGTACGAAATGCAAGTCGCACAACTATTGCCAGCTTTGGCACAAAAACTCGGAACGCCAGACGCGCCAACCGAGCTGAGTTTCCATTGCGTATTTGGCAAAACCGCGCAGCCAGAAATGAAAGAATTCGCCCGAAAAATGTTCGAAGCTTTCGCTTGCCCTGTATTGGAAGTGAAATTGAAATTCCGTAAAACCTGGCAAGTGAGTGATTTACAAATCACCTCGCACAAAAACTTGAACGACGAAGAAGAAACCTTATTCGCCGAATCGCTGGAAGCGTTCAGCACCAAGGTTTGGAGCAAAGGCCGCGCGTTGCGTACCGCAAAGTTCGACCTTGCCATGTTGGTTAACCCAGAAGAAGCCATGCCACCGAGTGACATGCAAGCACTGAAGAAGTTCGTGCAAGCGGGTAAACAGCTTGGCATCCAAGTCGACATGATCGGGCCAAAAGACATCATGCGATTGCCGGAATACGACGGTCTATTCATTCGTGAAACCACCAACATCGACCACCACACTTACCGCTTCGCCAAAAAAGCCGAAGCCGCAGGCTTGGTCGTCATGGATGATCCGCAATCCATCATGCGCTGTACCAACAAAGTATACTTGGCAGACTTATTCAACACCCACAAAGTACCCTGCCCAAAAACACGCATCGTACACAAGGGTGAAAAAGACGTAGAAGGCGCTTTAGAGGCCGTTATTAACTACCCAATGGTCGTTAAAATCCCTGATGGCGCGTTTTCTAAAGGCGTGATCAAGGCAGAAAACCGCGAAGCCTTAACCGCAAGCCTAAACACCTTGTTCAAAAAATCGTCTTTGTTATTAGTGCAAGAATACCTGTATACAGAATTCGACTGGCGTATTGGCGTGTTAAACAACAAACCTATCTTTGCGTGTCGTTATTACATGGTGAAAGACCACTGGCAGATTTACCAACACAGTGAAAGCTCAAGCGAAAGTGGCGGCTTTGACACACTGCCAACGTTTGAAGTGCCGCGGCGCGTATTGCAAGCAGCCATTGCCGCAACCAAACCGATTGGCGACGGCTTATACGGCGTCGACGTTAAAGAAATCAACGGCCGCGGTTACGTAATCGAAGTCAACGACAACCCAAGCATCGACCGTGGCGTGGAAGACAAATACCTCGGCGACGAACTTTACATGCACATCATGTCGGAATTCTTGCGACGCATGCAGATGAAACGCAGTGACACACCGAGTTAATCGGTTAATGTCTCAATAACAAGAAAGGCGACCACGTGGTCGCCTTTCTTGTTTTAGTCCCATCCTCTTTCTTAAGGGGCTTTGGCCCTGTGTATCAAGTCCCGTCCCATTTCTTAAGGGCTTTGGCCCTGTGTATCAAGTCCCGTCCCCTTTCTTAAGGGCTTTGGCCCTGTGTATCAAGTCCCTTCCCCTTTCTTCAAGGGGAAGGCGGAGGATGGGGTCGCTCTTTCTTCGCATCAATCCCTGACTGTCATTTGACACGACAGCGACAACATTTTGAAAACCACATTTTTTATGTGCACTTATTGATCAGCGTTAAAAACCTAAAGAGGACGATCTACTAAGCTGGCGGTTGTTTTTTTTGGCATTCAAAAAAAAGTTACATTACCCCTTCTAACTCCTCCTTAGCAGGGGCAGAACAGTTCGGCTTGGTTGTTCTCAATCATTGGTAAATGTGAATCAAAGGCTTTGATGTGTGGCTTTAGGCAGGATTGGCTTGACGGATTTGGCGTCGTTTTGATAGCGGTTTCTGGTACCCAAGAGGTCTACCGATTGTTGGATGTTTAGCCAGAATTCCGGCGTATTTTCCAGTGCCAGTTTGATGGCAATCAGCGTAGTTAATACCATACACCAACTGGACGACATGTTGCCTCATGCCTTTTCATCTTCTTTCTTCTAACTAGATTGAATATTTGGGATATTGCACCACACTTATGTGCATAAGAGGTCTGTCGCTCGACAATATCATGCTCTTCTTAGTGCTTAGTCACATAACAGATTGTCACTAAGCACTGCGTATTTTTAAGGCACGAATCGCTGAAATAGTATTTAATACTTTGATCAATTTTAGGAGTGTGTCCCTTGGTAAACAGCGATCAATTTTTCGATATATTAAACACTAAACTCTTTAGCATTGCCGATCATTCCATGACGTTGGGCGGGCTGTTATTCATCCCTACTTTGGCGCTTATCGGTTTTTTTATTACTAAATATTTAGTTCGCTTACTCACGGCCAAGTTAACGACGAGAAACACGGACCCAAACATCATTCATCTTGTTCGTCGCCTGTTGTATGCCGTCGCGATCAGTATTATTGCAATCACAGTGTTAGACATTATCAATGTGCCTATTACGGCGTTTGCCTTTTTATCGGGCGCGATTGCCATTGGCTTTGGTTTTGGTGCGCAAAACATCATCAACAATTTTATTAGTGGTTGGATTTTGATGTGGGAAAAGCCGATACGCATTGGCGATTTTCTTGAAGTTGAAAACGCCAAAGGGGTTGTCGAAGAAATTAATACTCGTTCAACCCGATTTCGCCGAGTCGATGGTGTGCACATGCTAATCCCAAACAGTAAACTACTGGAAAATACTATAGTGAACTGGACACTGGTGGATAAGCTAATGCGAACGTCTGTCAAGATTGGGGTGGCTTACGGCTCTCCTGCCAAGAAAGTCGCGGCGTTAATCCTTCAAGCCGTCGAAGAACAAGAAGCAGTTCTGAGTACACCTAAACCACAAGTCATCTTTGAAGATTTTGGGGATAACGCGCTGGTTTTTGAAGTAAGCTTCTGGATACAATCCAACGTCGAAGGCGGTTTACGAATGGCAAGAAGCAATGTACGTTTTCGTCTGGATGAATTACTCGCTGAAAACAACATTGTTATCGCGTTTCCACAACGAGACATTCATATCGATGGCAGTTTGACACTATTGAAAAGCGATGTTGTTGAATAACCTAATAACGGCTGAAGAATGTCAATGTCTCGCAAACCAATTTGAATTCATCTCCCAAAACGAAAGAGGTCAAAATCGCTAACAGCGTGAGACTCGTTTTACGACGGCCTCACTTGATGAAAGACTAAATCAATCCAATCTCACCCTGCCAAGAATTAATCACTGCAGCCAGAATCTGCTTGCCGTATACAACCGTTTCAATCCGTTCTTCCCGGGTAGCAGCAACACCTAGTGTGGCCTTGGCGTGAGATTAGTCTAAAACCAGCTTTGTATTTTTTTCTTATCTGGGATGGAACCTGAGTGAACGAGAACCTCGTCTATCACCACGGCAGGGGTACTTAAAACACCATATTGCATGATAATTTCTGCACTGGTTTCTTTGACTATGTTTACAGGCACTTCGTTTTCAGCCGCAATGTTTTTAATAAGTTCTGCCGTCTTGATGCATTTGTTACAACCACTGCCTAGTACTTTTACTTCTTTCATTTTAGTGCTCCTTTTTCTATCTCAATGTTTAGTTAATGACATTTAGAATCCAACCCACGAGGGTGAAGGAAAAAAGCAACAACGCGAGAATGATGGCGATCAGTTTCCATGTCATTACTTGTTTAAGTAGGATAAATTCTGGAAAGCTGGCGGCAACGGTGCTCATACAGAACGCCATTGTGGTACCGATTGGCAAGCCTTTGGTAATTAAACTTTCCATAATAGGGATCACTCCCGTCGCATTTGAATACAGCGGAATACCAAGCAAAACAGCCAGCGGCACAGACCACCACTGTCCGTCTCCAAGGTTACCTTCTAGCCAAGATACCGGCACATAACCGTGAAGCGCTGCACCAAGCCCAACACCGATAAAAACCCATTTCCACACTCGTGAAAAAATATCCCACAACTCGCGTTTAGCAAAGTCGTGCCGCTCACTTAATGAAAGTTTTAGTTTTGTACTCGCTCCGCTGGTTTCTATCGTTGCCGACGTTGCAGATTGATAAGCTTTTAATGCAAAAGGCTGTAGCATTCTTTCTGCACGAATGAGATCCAAAAATACGCCGCCCATAATACCCACTGCCATGCCAACCAAGACATACATCAAGGTTATTTGCCAGCCAACCAAGCTAAGTAGCAACAACACTGCAACTTCGTTGATCAGCGGCGAGGTCAAAAGAAACGACATGGTGATGCCAACAGGAATGCCCGCCGAGGTAAAACCAAGAAACACTGGAATACTTGAGCAAGAGCAAAACGGGGTAATAGCACCAAATACGGAACCGGTCACATAACCGATGAATCTGTTTTTACTAGCGAGATAATCACGAACTTTTTCGATCTTCAATGAGGCACGAAGCAGCGCGATAAAATAGATCATAATGATCAAGAGAAAAAAGATTTTCGTGGTGTCTTCAATAAAGAAATGAACCGCATCACCCAGTTTAGAATTCGGTGATAAGCCAAATAATACAAATGTAAGCCAATCGGCCAATTCAGTAAATAAAGCCAGCATCTCATTCCTCTTATTTGACGTCATCTGTAATGAATGATCGAAGATCATTAATCACACTACGCCTATGCATCCAGCAACACTATGCATGTTTGAATGAAAGCTGACCAAGATCAAATAAAAAAACGACCCGAAGGTCGTTTTTTTAAGAGTACTTTTCGCTCTGCGTCACTTACTTATAAAGCATGTCACCACGCATTGGCGCGAGTACTTTTAGCACTCGGTTTTGCTGCGGGTAGGTTAAGCCAGCTTTTGCCATGGCGCTGACCAATAAATCGACCGTGGTATTGAAGTCGGTTTCATTGATTTTTTGGCCTTGATGAACTTTCACCATGGTGTCACCGGTGTAAGTACAAGGACCGCCGGTGCTGACGCAAAGGTGCTCATTGAATTTTCCACGAAAACGGACAATGTTGGTTTTTTCAAAGTAACGATAAATGGTTTCATTAAAACTGATTTCTTTAATGAAATTGTTGGTTATGGCTTCTATCGTTGCTTGTCCGCCGATTTCTTCGTAAAGACTTTCGGGCGCTTTCGATGGCGCTGCGCAGGCCACTAAAAATAAACATAAAGTCAGAAGTGATGTTTTTATTAGCGTTACCATAAGTACCCCGTCATTGATAAATACATGCCTTTTTGGTCTTTCTTCGTAGCAACCGTGCCCAAGTCAGCGTAGGCAGCAGTGATATTGAAATTTTTATTTGGCAAGTAGCTAACAAAAACGTCTGTCCAATCGTCTTCTTCCACACTCGATAGGTTATTTGGTTTTTGACGATACTCCATCCCAACCACCCATTTAGGTGATAATAACACCCCTACGCTGCCTTCAACCATGACTTGGTAGTCGTTGTTATCTGGACCACCATAACCTAACAAGCCCATTTCATTGGCTTTAGTCGCGCGAGCGGTCAGGTTCCACACGAGGTTATAACCCGCAACAGCGCCTAGGTGAACTTTTGTCGCAGCAACATAGAAATCCGTGCCACTGTCGTCTTCTGCACCAAGGTAAGAAGCAATAACGTCGCTGTCTAATTGTTTATACTGCAAGCCGACACTGACTTGAGGATAGGTAGAATATACGGCATCACCGTATAAACGGACTTTCACACTAAGAATATCTTGTTTGATTTCACCCGACTTAAGACTTAAGCCAGTAATCAAAGACGCTGGTAGATTAAACGTTTGCTGAGCGTAACTAAGCTCTACTCGATCATAAAAACTGGCGGCAGCACCAATAGACGTTAATCGATAATCGGTGACGTTAACATCGGTCATAAATGCCGACGCCGCGATATCGTCTTGGCTGTCATATCCCGCCA
>CAXBGJ010000145.1:0-8527 GCA_963975045.1 uncultured Marinomonas sp.
TAAGGCTTTTTCCAGCTCATCGGCACGTTGCTGCGCTTCTTTTAATTGCTGGCGTATTGCGTCTATCTCTGGTGCGTTGATCTCTTCTGCTTTTTTGAGTGCCTTCTCGACTTTTTTAACCGCCGCTTTGGCCATGGCTGCATCAATTTTCGCTTTTTTCAATTCGTCGCTAAGCGGTGTTTTTTCCGTAGTGGTTGCTGGCGCGGCAATAGGCGTTGCTGTTTTTGCCAATTGTTCTTCTAACGAAGCAAGGGTCTTTTCTTGCTCTGTCAATTGCAGTTGTAGTGTATTTACTTCTTCAAGGTGTTCGCTCTCTTGTGCTTCAAGCAATTGCTTTTGCAGTTTTTTAAGCTTGGATTTGCCAATAGCTACGTCCACTTTCAGCTTTTTCGTATCATCGCTGATTGGCGCAGTAGCAGGCGCAACCTTCGTTGGAGCGGCCTTTTTATCACCAGTGGGTTTGCTTGGTGTGGCTTTTTGGCGAGCAAGACGTTTCGCTTCTTTCTCAGCGGCTTCGGCGTCTTGACGAGCTTTACGTGCTTCAAAACGCTGCTTCGCCAGGTCGGCTTTCACGTTGGATTCACGGGCTTCGCGAATGCTGCTTTTTGAGTGGCGGTAATATTGCACCAAAGGAATACTGCTTGGGCAAACATAAGAACAAGCACCGCATTCGATGCAATCGAACAGATTGTGATGCTCGGCTTTTTCGTGCTCTTGGCTTTTGCTGAACCAAAGTAACTGCTGAGGCAACAAACTAGCAGGGCAGGCCTGTTCGCACATTCCGCAGCGGATACAGGCCTGTTCTGGTGCCGGTGTGGGAAGCTCTTTTTTGGTCGCCGCCAAAATACAGTTACTGGTTTTAACAATAGGAACCGCAGCAGAATCTAGCGTGTAGCCCATCATTGGGCCACCCATAACCAATCTGTGTAGTTTGTCTTGTTTTGATTCGGCGTAATCCAGTAAATGCGCGACGGGTGTTCCCAGCAAAACTTCTACGTTTTGCGGCGCTTTTAATGCATCACCCGTCAAGGTGGTAAAGCGCGATATAAGAGGTTTGCCAAGATAAACCGAATCGTGAACGGCGACACAAGTCCCGACGTTTTGACAAAGTACGCCAATGTCGGCTGGATATTGGCCGCTTGGAACCTCTTCGCCCGTGAGCAATTGAATGAGCTGTTTCTCACCGCCGGAAGGGTATTTAGTCGGTACCACCGCTAATTGGATATCGCTGTTACGCTCTTCAAGTAATGATTTTAAAGCCGAAATCGCAGTAGATTTATTGTCTTCAATGCCAATGACGACTTGATCCGCTTCGACGAGATGTTGAAGTATTTCGATACCTAAAATTAATTCTAGGGTTTTCTCACGAATCAACATGTCATCCGCTGTAATGTAAGGTTCACACTCTGCTGCGTTGATAATGAAGTGCGTCAGTGGATTTTTGTGCGCGCCTTGCAGCTTTACCTGCGTCGGGAAGCCCGCGCCGCCCATGCCGACAATGCCCATTTTTGCTAAGTAGGCTAACACGTCGGTTTTGCTGTTTGTTTGCCACTGGGTTAATGGTTCAAGTGCAGTCCATTCTTCTTTTCCATCGGGAGACAAAATGATGCAAAGGTCACTTAATCCAGATGGGTGTGCAATAAGCCGTTCTTCAATTGCTGTGATGGTGCCTGACGTTGGTGCGTGTAAAAAACTGCTCAAAAAGCCATTGTTGATGGCGATGGTCTCGCCTTTTAACACGTGATCGCCGATTGCCACAAGCGGACGAGAACTTTGCCCTATGTGTTGTCCAAGCGGCAATATAAGCTCGCTTGGTAAAGTAGGTCGGCCCAGTGGTAGCTGTAATGATTGCGCTTTATTTTCAGCAGGATGAATGCCGCCGTGAAAAGAAAAAATGTTCGCCGTTTGCATTAGTGAACAACCTCCGCTGTGCGGTCGGTGGCAATAATATTCAACGAGGTTTCCGCGATGCCTTGCGGTTTGTTCCACGCCCACGTTTTCGCTGTTACGCCAACTTCTACCATATCGATACAATCTACTGGACAAGGTTCAACACAAAGATCGCAACCTGTGCACTCATCGGCAATAACGGTGTGCATTTGTTTTGCAGCGCCTAAAATAGCATCGACAGGGCATGCCTGAATGCACTTTGTGCAACCTATGCATTCGTCTTCGCGAATCACTGCGACACGTTTTGCGCTTTCTGTGCCGTGGTCACCGTCTAATGGAATGGCTTCGACATCGAGTAAATCGGCTAACGCTTGAATCGTAGCTTGTCCACCGGGAGGGCAATGGTTGATGGCTTCACCGTTGGAGATGGCTTCTGCATACGGACGACAACCTGGGTGGCCACATTGACCACATTGGGTTTGTGGGAGAATCGCGTCAATTTGGTCAATTATTGGGTCGCCTTCCACATGGAAACGCACATTGGCGTAGCCAAGAATAGCGCCGAAAACAAGCGACAAAAGTACCAAGATTCCAATAGCGAGTAAAACAGTCAACATATCGGCTCCTAAATCTGCACTAGGGCGGTAAAGCCCATGAAGGCCAGAGCCATGAGTCCCGCGGTAATCATACCGATAGCAGAACCTTTAAATACCGTTGGTACGTCAGCGACGTTAATGCGTTCGCGCATGGCGGAAAATAGAATCAGAACGAAAGAGAAACCCACCGCCGCGCCAAAGCCGTAAAGAATGGATTCTACAAAGCCGTTTTGCTTACTGATGTTTTGTAATGCCACACCTAACACCGCGCAGTTAGTGGTAATAAGTGGTAAAAAAATACCGAGTACACGATAAAGTAGAGGGCTGGTTTTACGGACGACCATTTCAGTGAACTGCACAACGACAGCAATCACCAAGATAAAGGAAATGGTTTGCAAATACTCAAGGCCAAACGGCTGAAGTATGTAGGTGTAAGTCAGGTAACTACACAGGCTCGACAGCGTTAAAACAAAGGTCGTCGCCATGGCCATGCCAATGGACGTTTCCAGTTTCCCAGACACACCCATAAAAGGGCAAAGGCCCAAAAACTGTACCAATACAAAGTTATTAACCAGAATGGTACTGACCAGTATCAGGAGATATTCAGTCATCTCACGTCCAAAAAAGTGTGTAGTGAATTCGTTGATTTTAGATGCTTTTGATAAAAAGTATCTTCGAGCGTAACTATACCAATCTGCTTATAACTAACAAGACTAAAACTCTTGTGTATTTAGTCTAATTTAGTATATAGATAATAAGTTATGCTTATATAAGTTTGGTTTATGGTTGTCTAAAAATGCTAACACTCACCTTATTAATGTTCTTTCTCATTTACTAAGGTGAGCGTTACTATCGTTGCCACAAGGATCATGTTACTTACATGACACAAACGCTTTTACATAACGCGTTGGCCAGGCTTAGCACCACTATGAGGCTCTAGAAGATAAATATCTTCACCGCCAGGACCTGCGGCTAATACCATGCCTTCTGACAGACCAAACTTCATTTTACGTGGCGCAAGGTTGGCCACCATGACAGTGTATTTGCCTTCTAAATCCTCTGGCTTGTAAGCAGATTTAATACCAGAGAAAACCGTACGAGTTTCACCGCCGATATCGAGCGTCAATTTTAGCAACTTATTGGCTTTTTCAACGTGCTCTGCTTTGGTGATTAGCGCGATACGCAAATCCACTTTAGCAAAGTCATCGAAATTAATTTCCGCTTCGATCGGCTCTTTGCTCAACTCTGTTGCTTCTTGCGGTACTGTTGTATCAGAAGGCTCTGCAGCTTCTTTTGCCGCGGCTTCGATCAAGGCTTCTGCTTTACCTTCTTCGATCATGGCATCAATTTGCTTCTGATCAATACGACCCATCAAGGGTTTAAACGCATTGACTTTGTTACCAAATAGCAATTCGCTGCGGTTGTCCCATGTTAGCTCTTTGCCAAGGAAAGCTTCGGCATCGGCGATCATGTTTGGCATCACAGGTTTCAGATAAGTCGCTAAGATACTGAACAAGTTCAGCGCCACAGTACACACTTCTTGAACCTTCGGCAGTGTTGCTTCGTCTTTCGCCAAGACCCAAGGGGCTTGATCAGCAATGTAGGTATTGGCCGCATCAGCAAGGCGCATTATCTCACGAATGGCTTTACCGTATTCACGGCTTTCATAATGCTGAGCAATCGTTTCACCAGCATCGATAAAAGACTGGATCATCTCAGGTTCGCTGATCTCGCTTGCTAATTGACCATCGAATTTTTTGCCAATGAAACTGGCTGTTCGGCTGGCGATATTGACCACTTTACCCACGACGTCTGAATTCACGCGTTGGATGAAATCTTGCAAATTCAAATCAATGTCGTCAATACTGGCATTCAGTTTTGCCGCGAAGTAGTAGCGTAAATATTGTGGGTCTAAATGGTTCAAGTAAGTACGGGCCTTAATAAAAGTACCGCGAGACTTGGACATTTTTTTATTATCTACCGTGACATAACCGTGCGCATTAACCTTAGTCGGTGTGCGGTAGCCTGCGCAGTCCAGCATCGCAGGCCAGAACAAGGCATGGAAGTTGATGATGTCTTTGCCGATAAAATGATAAAGCTCCGCGTCAGAATCTTTCGCCCAGTATTCGTCAAAGTCCAAACCTTCGGTACGATCACATAAATTCTGGAAGCTCGCCATGTAACCAATCGGTGCGTCTAGCCAAACATAGAAATATTTACCCGGCGCATCTGGAATTTCAAAACCAAAATAAGGCGCATCGCGGCTGATATCCCATTCTTTTAAGCCTGAATCAAGCCATTCGGATAGCTTGTTAGCGACTTGCTCTTGCAAGGTGCCGCTGCGAGTCCAAGTGGTTAGGAAATCTTGGAAGTCTGGAAGCTTGAAGAAATAGTGTTCCGATTCTTTTTCAACAGGCGTCGCACCTGAATACACAGAAACCGGATTGATCATTTCCATTGGCGTATAAGTCGCAGAACACACTTCACAGTTGTCGCCGTATTGGTCTTCCGCTTTGCACTTAGGGCAGGTTCCTTTGATGAAACGATCCGCAAGGAACATTTCTTTCTCTGGGTCGTATGCTTGCACGATAGAACGAACAGCAATTTTGCCGTTATCACGTAACTGCTTATAAATATGGCTTGAAATCTCACGGTTTTCGTCAGAATGCGTTGTATGGTAGTTGTCGTAACCAATCAAGAAATCGTTAAAGTCAGCCATGTGTTCTTGGCGAACGCCTTCAATTAATTCTTCTGAGGTGATGCCAAGTTGTGCGGCTTTAATCATAATGGCGGTGCCATGGGCATCGTCCGCACAAACTGCTGTACAAAGATGACCGCGCATTTTTTGAAAACGCACCCAGATATCCGTTTGGATGTGTTCCAGCATGTGCCCTAAATGGATAGAACCATTAGCATAAGGGAGGGCGCTGGTGACTAAAATTTTGCGTTGCGTTTGTGCCATTTTTGATAAGCCTGCTGGATTAAAAAAGGTCGGATATTCTACCAAGAATTAGGGACGGATGACGAACAATTAAAAAGCCTAAAACACAGATAGTATGTAGAGTGCGTAATTATAAGACCCAGCCACAAGTGTGCAAGGGTTAGGCTTGCTTTTCCGCAATTTGCCCCCACACTTGGCTCATAATATAAAATTATTTTTATCACGGCCTCACTAGGAGCACCGAATGCATACCGACGCCCAACTACAGGCAACATTAGAAACGCTGATTGATCATAACTGCGATCAACCTTATGGCGCTGTTTGGACTCTAATCAGTGACGAAAAACGTCTGCACATTACATTGAGCTTGGGTTACCCGGCTCATAAAGAGCAAGCGTCTCTTGAAGCCCGCATTAAAAGCCAGCTAAGTGAAAGCCGAGACGTGGTGCTAGACATTGAACACAAGATCGAAAGCCACGCGACGCAAGGTAATATTGCGGGATTAAAAGGTGTGAAGAACATCATCGCGGTTGCCTCTGGCAAAGGCGGAGTGGGCAAATCGACCACCACGGTCAACCTTGCTTTGGCCATGGCAAAAGAAGGGGCTCGCGTGGGGATACTTGATGCTGACATTTACGGGCCAAGCCAAGGCATGATGATGGGGTTTGCCGAAGGCACTCGCCCTCAGGTTCGCGAAGACAAATTCTTCACGCCCCCAATGGCCTATGGCGTTCAAGTGATGTCGATGGCCTTTCTCACCACCAAAGACACGCCAGTTGCTTGGCGTGGCCCAATGGTAACTGGCGCCTTGATGCAAATTTTGACGCAAACCGATTGGGATGATTTGGATTATTTGTTCATCGACATGCCACCGGGTACGGGTGACATTCAGCTTACTTTGGCGCAAAAAGTGCCGGTAGCGGGTTCGGTTATTGTTACCACACCACAAGACATTGCTTTACTGGATGCGCGTCGCGGTATTGAAATGTTCAATAAAGTGAAAATCCCTGTGTTGGGCGTGGTTGAAAACATGTCGACGCATATTTGTTCGAATTGTGGGCATCACGAAGCCATCTTTGGTGACGAAGGCGGGGCGAGTCTTGCCAAAGAATATAACGTCAATGTGTTGGGTAAACTGCCATTAAGCTTAGCGATCCGCGAGCAAAGTGATGCAGGTAAACCCATTGTAGTGAGCGCGCCGGAAAGTGACACCGCCGCTATTTATCAGTCGATTGCGCGCAAGCTTGGTGCTACCCTTGCATCCAATCAAAACGATCAATTCACTATGCCGACCATTGGCATGAGTGACGACTAAGGAAAAAAAATGCGTTTGTGTGACCGAGATATTATAAAAGCCCTAGACGAGGGTTCTATCGTAATTGAGCCTCGCCCTGATAACAGCGTGATCAGTGGTGTGTCTGTTGATTTGCGATTAGGAAATTCGTTTCGCGTTTTTCAAGGTCACCCAGCGCCGTATCTTGATTTAAGCAGCTCGAAAGCCGACCTAAGTAAAGTGATTGAATCCGTGATGAGCGAAGAAATTATCGTCGACGACGGCAAGCCATTCTTCATCCATCCGGGCGAATTAGTGCTCGGCGTGACAAAAGAGTCCGTCACCTTGCCTGATTACCTCGTCGGCTGGCTTGATGGCCGTTCTTCTTTAGCGCGCCTTGGTTTAATGGTTCACGTCACCGCCCACCGAATCGACCCAGGTTGGAGCGGCGGCATCGTATTGGAATTTCTCAACGGCGGCAAACTACCCATCGCCCTAAGTCCAGGTATGACCATCGGCGCAATTAACTTCGAAACCATGTCAGGCTCCGCGGATCGCCCGTACAATAAACGCGACAACGCGAAATACAAAAATCAAACCACAGCGGTTGGCAGTCGGATTTCCGGTGATAAATCCTAGATCTTTTTAAGATCGACAAGAAAGAGGCTTCGGCCTCTTTTTTTTGTGTCTAAGTGTCTTTCCCTTTCTTAAAGGGGAGATGGAAGAGGGGGAGGTGTTTTTTAGGTTATCAATGCTATTCATGAGAATGCTCAGTTATTTAACGTTTAATTTATCTCGGAAGGTCTGCTTTGTGTTTTAATTCAATAATATTTTGTTATTTTACATAACACGTCCGATATTATTTCCTTTAGGCAGGCAGCATGAACATAGATAAATCCAAAAAACGTATCGCAAAGAAAGTTAAAATGGGCTTTAAGGGTTATCCGCAAGTATCTTTCTCTTATTTCGGTGAAACAACAGAAATAGCCACAGAAGTCGTTGTCACCTTTGTTTTGGAAGAGGGCGCTGAGCCACAAGAGCAACGTTTTTCTGGTCAGAATGATGTGCGAGAAGACGAAATTATTCAATCTGCTTTAGTAAAAATTATGGAACGTACCGAAGCAAAAACCGTACTGGAAGTAGAAGGCGTAACGCTGAAAGGCAAATAGCATTAAATGCTATTAATGTGTTTCTTCTGCTTGACCTTGGACTGTACTCCAAGGTCTACACTCTTGTTATGAATTTTCTTTCAATAATGAATTCGTTACAAGTTTAAGGCAGGAGAGACTTATGCATGACCGCACTTCCCACAAGAACACTTCCCACAAGAACACAACTCATAAAAAGACGCCTCAACAGGATAACGCTGATTGCCAATCTCATTTTTCGTGTCATTGTTCCGGCACTGATAAACCTCATGTTAATCATCGTCAATCGGATGCGAAAGCGCCTTGTTGCTCAACACAAGGTAATGCTTCAACGGGTTGTTCGACTGATGACAGCGGTCAGCCAGAAAATCAATGTGGCTCTTCCGACGACGAAGGCGACAGTTTAAGTTCATCAACTGCTAAGCAGTCATTCAGTTGGCGTGTAAAGGGTATGGATTGTGCTAGTTGCGCACGTACGATAGAGCGTGCAGTTTCTTCTTTGGACGGCGTTGTCAGCGCTAATGTGGTTTTTTCTACTGAAAAATTGATGGTTGAAGCGGACTTAGATATTTTCGACGATATTGATAACGCAGTGAAAAAAATTGGTTTTAGCTTAGAGCCTTTTAATGCTAAACCGTCACCAAAAAGCACGGCTTTTATCTCTGTTCAGCAATTGCGT
>CAXBGJ010000146.1:0-8516 GCA_963975045.1 uncultured Marinomonas sp.
CTTGTGCTTTATGCTGAGGTTTTGGAAAAGGTCTTTTTTCAGGCTCAGTACGCAACACTAAAAACAGATCGGTTAAGACGTCTGGTATCTGGGCAATACAAGAATTAGTCAATTTCTCGCTGGCTCTAATCTCAATCACTTCTTCGTCATCAAATAAATCAGAAGCCACCATAATAGGTAGCAACAACTCGGCAACCACTTCTTCTTTTTCAGACTCAAACCAAGCGCTTTCAGTCATAAATACCCCCTCCATAAAACCGGAGGCCCATTCCTGCAATTCGCTCAATTCTTCTGGAGATTGCCCCATTTCTAGCTCACAGGGGATCATAAAGCCGTCTTCAGACTCCAGCTCTTTTTGAATATCAATAAAAAGACGAGACAAGTACTGCAGTATTTGCTTTTCTTGTTTTTCATTGTCGAATTTCGGTGTGTCTTCAAAAATAACGGGCAACCACTTCTCCTCAGCAGTGCTAACAGGACAAATAGACAATGCCGTTAAGAAACCATGAGTCATAACAAAGTTTTGACATTCCTCATGAACTTGATCCGACTCCAAAAAACTTTCTAACGTTTCTAATTCAAGATCATCAAGAGGTTGGTGTGCCATGTAAATATTTCCCTAAAACAGATTAAGTATCCGATTCTAGCGAAAAGAAGGTGAAAAATCGATGCAGAAAGTGCGTGGTTAAGGGATAATTCCTAAATGAACTTAAAGAAACGCACACTTTCCCGTTTAGGCCACACCGAATACCGTCCACTGCAAGAAGAAGCAATAGACGCACTATGTTCTGGTCGAGACGTTTTACTCGCGGCGCCAACAGGCGGCGGAAAATCTCTGGTTTACCAAGCGGCTGGACTCATTAGAAAGGGTGTTGCGGTCATTGTCAGTCCGTTGCTATCCCTTATGTCTCAGCAAGTAGATGAATTGAATAAAAAGGGCATTAGGGCACAGTTTCTTAATTCCACATTAAACCCTGGCGAACAAGATGATCTTGTTTGGGCATTACGACATAAACACATTGATTTACTGTATCTATCTCCAGAAAAACTGGTTCAACCTTCCGTGATCGGATTTCTTCATAGTTTTGATATTGCTCTGTTTGCCATTGATGAAGCTCACTGTATTTCTCAATGGGGTAATTTTTTCAGGCCTGAGTACAGTCAATTAGGTCAGCTTAAAGCTTTTTTCCCTGATGTTCCTATCATCGCGCTGACCGGAACAGTCGATAAAGAGACCATGACTACGATTCAAGAGTCGTTGCAACTTCATGACTGCCTTGTTATGAAAAACAGCTTCGATCGTGCCAACATTAATATTCAAATTGCACAAAAAAGAAAAGCCAAGCAACAAATATTGTATTTTTTGCACCATGAAGTGCCGGGCGAAACTGGAATTATTTATTGCCGCTCAAGAAAGAAGACAGAAGAGATTGCGAATTGGTTGAGCCATTTAGGACTGCCTAGTTTGAGCTACCACGCAGCAATGACAGAAGCAGACAAGCAAAGAAACCATAAAACCTTTGCTGAGCAATATGGCACTATCATGGTAGCAACCACGGCGTACGGAATGGGCATTGATATCGCCCATGTGCGGTTTGTTGTGCATTTGGACTTGCCTAATAGCCCAGAATCGTATTTTCAGGAAGTAGGTCGGGCAGGTCGAGATGGAAAACCAGCGAAATCACTTTTACTGTATGGCCTGCAAGATATGCTTCAAGCTCAACAACTTGCTGCTTCACAACCTTTGGCGGCAGAAAAAGAAATTCAACACTTAGGCAACTTATTTCAGATCTTAGAAGGGCGCGGTTGTAGGCGACAAAATTTACTGTCTCATTTTGATGAGAACATTCCCGCTTGCCTTCATTGCGATCGCTGCCTTTCTACAAAATCAGAGCAAAATATGACAACAACCAGCCAAAAGTTTTTGTCACTGATTTATCACACAAAAGGCTTACAGCCATTTGCATTGCTCATCCAAATTTTACTGGGAAAGAAAACCAAAGCCGTAAGTGCCATCAGAGCGGAGTTACTCCCATTATTTGGCAAGGGGAAAGAGCTAAGCGAAGTGCAATGGAAGTCCGTCGTGCGTCACTTAATCGCCTATGAATACATCAAAATCGGCATGTCTAGTATTTTCACAGTGCAAATTACTGAAAAATCACGAAGTGTACTGCAAGGTAAAACGCAAATCATTATTCCAAGCGAACACTATTATCCAGCACTTCAGGAAGACCAACTGGCGTTAGATAAGGTTAAGTGGCACAAGATTTTGGCGTGGAAATACGAATACGGAAAAATAAATTTGAGTGACACTCAACTTAGGTTAATTTGTTTACATAAACCCAACTCTATTGCGTCATTAAGTCGCTTAACGGGGCTGTCAAAAGAGTGTGTGGCTGATTTTTCCGAAAGCTTGATGAAAATCATTCACGAATCGAACCCAAAAGAGGCCAGTACATTATGCCTATGACGTCTAAAAAAATGGCGGCAGATTATGATGCATTGAACATCATTATTGATAAGGCAAATGTATGTTTCGATCAGGCAAACACGTTTTTTGGTCATGAATTTATCCCCGCAACGTGCAACCTAAAACAAAGAGGGAAGGCGGCCGGTACGGCACACTTACAAAAAAATGAACTGCGCTTTAATCATTTTATGTATCAACAAAACCCAGAAGAATTTGTCCGCACGGTAGTTCCCCATGAGGTGGCCCATATCATTGTTTATCAAATTTATGGTGATACAGTGAGACCTCACGGTAAAGAGTGGCAAGCGGTTATGCAGAAAGTCTATGGTATTAGGCCAAGTAGGACTCATTCCTTTGATGTGCCTCCTCAAAAGCAATCCTATGAATATCATTGCTCCTGTCAAAAGCACCACTTTAGCAAGCGTCGCCATACTAGAGCTCAACAGGGCGTTGAATACGTTTGCAGAGGATGCCGATCAACATTACAATTTGTAGATATAAATAAGTAACTGCGTACATAAAGCAGAAAGAAATTGATTTTTTATACACTTTTGTCGTATATCCTCCATTTTATATGCGATTCCACCTTCATTTATAGTAATATAGGCACGTTTTGTTTAAAGCGTATATATGATGGACTTATCTAATAAACCCAAAGAAAAACTTGAGCTGAATAAGCTCCAAAAACGCCTTCGTAGATTAACAGGCCAAGCCATTGCTGACTTCAACATGATTGAAGAAGGTGACAAAGTGATGGTGTGTCTATCCGGCGGCAAAGACTCTTACACTATGCTTGAGATTTTACGAAATTTACAAGCTAGCGCACCGATTAATTTCAGTATCGTTGCGGTCAATCTAGATCAAAAGCAACCTGGTTTCCCTGAGCATATTTTACCGGCTTACTTGGAAGAAGTAGGAGTCGACTTTCATATTCTGGAGCGTGACACTTACAGTATTGTGAAAGAAATTGTGCCTGAAGGTAAAACTACTTGCGGTTTATGTTCTCGTTTGCGTCGTGGTTCCTTGTATGGATTCGCGGAAGAAATTGGAGCGACTAAAATAGCACTTGGTCATCATAGGGATGACATTCTTGAAACCTTATTCTTAAATATGTTTTTTGGTGGGAAATTGAAATCCATGCCGCCAAAGCTTTTAAGCGATGATGGCAAACATATCGTTATTCGTCCATTGGCTTACTGCAAAGAAAAAGACATTGAGACATTTTCCGTTATGAAGGAGTATCCCATTATTCCTTGTAACCTTTGCGGTTCCCAAGAAAATCTACAGCGACAAGTAGTTAAAGACATGTTGCATAAATGGGAAAAAGAGTTTCCAGGACGAACAGAAACCATGTTTACCGCTATTCAAAATGTCGTTCCATCGCACTTAGCGGACAACGAATTATTTGATTTTAAAGGGTTAAAGCAGTCGCCAGCGGCCTTTGATCGATTAAATATTATTTCATTATAGGATAATAGAAATGAACCTTACACATAAAACACTATTGTTAACCGCCGGTATTCTAGGATCATCTCTCGTAAACGCTTCAACAGCTTCTGTAGCTTTAACGAATGACACTGTAAAAGGTGACGTTAATCTAGATATGGGAACTTTTGGTATCGATGCAGGAATGAGCTATGACAAAGACGAAAGCCTTTCTACAGCACATATCGGCTTGAATGTAGAAGATTCCGAAGGGGCAGGTGGACCTTTAGAGGTAGGTATTGGTGCTCGTTTCTATGCAATAGATGCTGATCGAAAGCAAGAAGATGACTTATCTTTGGCGCTAGCTCTGGGTGGCTGGTACCGTTACACCCTTCCAGAAGCAAACCGCATAAGTATTTATGGGTCTTTGTATTACGCACCTGAAGTGCTTTCCTTTACCAATCTTGACCATATGTACACTTATGAAATGCGTGCTGAATACATGACAATGCGTAATGCACGTGTCTATCTTAGCTATGGTAAAACAACCGTTATATATGACGACAATAGTCGAATAGAAGCCAATAATGGCTTATCTATTGGTGCAGCAGTAGAATTTTAATACGATTAAATTGATAATAAGTAATATAAAAAAAGGTGGCTTCAGCCACCTTTTTTTATATTTGATTTTAACTAAAATCATTCCCCATCATAGGCGCACAGACTAAAAACAGGAATATCACTGTCTCTTAACTTCTGACTACCACCGAGATCTGGCAAATCAATAATCGCCGCTACTTCTTTGATGTTTGCTCCTTGCTTAGTCAATAATTTAATCGCCGCAAAAAGCGTACCACCAGTGGCAATCAAATCATCAAACAACAAGACTTCATCGCCAGCCTTTACTGCGCCTTCTTGGATTTCTAATTCGGCTTCACCGTATTCTAAAGCGTATTTTTGTGAAATAGTTTTGCCAGGAAGCTTGCCTTTCTTTCTAACTAAAATCAGAGGTTTCTGCAGCTCGTAAGCCAATACTGCCGCGATCAAAAAGCCTCGAGCATCAATACAAGCAATATGAGAAATATCTGTGGATATGTAACGATGAACATACGCATCCACCACCATCCTCATGCCTTTAGGGTCGCTGAAAATAGGCGTGATATCACGAAAGCTAATGCCTTCTTTTGGCCAGTCTTCTACAGTTTGTATTAGTGATTTAACATAAAAATCGTCGTAAAGCATATCTAGTAGCGCCTCAATATATCAATCAAATTCTAGCGATTTTACCACAATCGCTAGCAACCCCAACGAGTTTTTGCATTTCGGAGAAATTGAGTATTTCGATTTCTTTACCATCGACGTGTATTAATTCACTTTTTTGAAAGCGTGTTATCACGCGGCTCACGGTTTCAACGGCTAAACCAAGATAATTGCCTATTTCGCCACGAGACATAGACAAACGAAACGATGACGCTGAATAACCGCGTATTTTAAAACGATTAGATAAGTTCAGTAAAAAGGAGGCAACTTTTTCATCGGCATTCTTTTTACCCAATAAAACCATCATTTGCTGATCATCAGAAATTTTACGACTCATTACTTTAAATAATTGGTGTCTTAAAGAAGGGATCTGAACCGAGAGGTCTTCTAAGTGACTAAATGGAATTTCGCATACGGTTGTTGTTTCCAACGCTTTTGCTGAAACAGGGTACTTATTTGAGTCAATTCCACTAAGGCCAACCAACTCACTAGGGCAATAGAAGCCTGTGATTTGCTCTTCTCCATAAGAAGTAATGTTAAACGTCTTTAAAGTACCGGAACGAACAGCATAAACGGAGTTAAAGGTATCCCCTTGACGAAATAAAAATTCACCTTTTTTTAGAGGTTTTTTCCGCTCAATAATTTGATCTAGTTTATTGATATCTTCATCCGCTAATGCAATTGGTAGGCATAACGCACTCAAACTGCACTTTTGGCACTGCGATGTGAGCGTACTATTAAATCGTGATGGCGTGTGTGTCATTGACATGTAAAACTCCCTGTTCTCGACCTATATAACTTTTGAGTATTTTATGGTGCCATTTAGATATTTATCGAAGACCATACAAATACAGCGAATGAGCAATCTACCGCGTTCCGTAACTCTTATAATGGTCTGCATACCATTTTTATCAATTTCTAACATGCCATCTTCTGCCATGGGCATTAGATTGTCCACCTCTGCGGAGAAATATTCAAAAAAGCTAATATTATGATCATTTTCAATTTTTGCGACGCTTAACTCAAATTGGGCCAGCAGAGTCATAATGACTTGGTGTCGAATTCTATCATCAAGGTCACTAATATAACCCTTAGCGATCGACAACTGACCTTTTTCAATACTACTGCGGTAAGTCGATAAATCCGTATGATTTTGTATATAAACACCACTTAAATCACTAATAGCAGAAACACCAAAGGCGACCAGATCTGTGCCAGCATGCGTTGTATAGCCTTGAAAGTTACGTTGCAATTTTCCTTGTTTTTGAGCCTGAGCCAAGCTATCGCTTGGCTTTGCGAAATGGTCCATACCAATATATTCATAGCCTGCAGAAATCAAATATTCAATGCTCATTTTTAACAAATTAAGCTTCATACTTGGTGTAGGTAGACTCTCATCTAAAATGCGTTTTTGAGATCGAAATCGGTCTGGTAAATGAGCGTAATTAAAAAGTGAAATTCGCTCTGGCGACAATGTAACGACCTGCTCCAATGTTTCTTTGAATCCCTCGATAGATTGATAAGGTAAGCCATAGATCAAATCGAAATTAATCGACTTTATTCCCAATTCTCGTGAATAAATGACGAGATCAGCGACCATGTCCACGGGCTGAACGCGATGTATGGCTTCTTGAACTTTAATGTCAAAATCCTGAACCCCTACACTAATTCTATTAATGCCCATTTCGGTTAGTAACTTAAGCTTCGAGTACGTAATTTCACGCGGATCAATTTCGATACTGTAGTCTTGAGTTCCGTCATTAATCAAATTGAAATACTGCTTTATATCGCTAAACAATACCTGAATCAGCTCTTCTGTTAAAAAAGTCGGCGTACCTCCGCCAAAATGCAACTGCGTTACCTTTCTTGTGTGATCCAGCATAAGGCTACGCAGCCTCATCTCCTCACCCAAGAGTTCAACGTATTCAACGCCTTTATCATACTGCTTAGTCACAATTTTGTTGCAGGCGCAGTAGTAGCAAAGGTGAGCGCAGAAAGGAATATGGAAATATAAGCTTAGCGGTTTTTCTGATGGCATTAGCATCTTATCGATCAGGGCTATTTTACTTATCGTTGAGTCAAATTGTGGCGCAGTAGGGTAAGAAGTATAACGAGGCCCAGATAAGTCGTACTTACCAATAAGTGAAGAGTCCCAGATCATGGTGTGTTCCTATTAAAATTACTAATAGGAGTTTACTCTTTTGTGGTGCATAGCCTGCTGATTTAGATCAATGATTACTATCCCCGTTTAAGAAAGTTTCTATGAAAAGCGTCGTATTTTATAACCAACAAGGTTCTAACCCTCTCTCGAATCTGATCTAATACTATTTTCAAAAATGGTCATCATGAATACTCTCCCTTTTTATATCGCTCATGGCGCGGGCGCAGGCCACAATAATCCTTTCTTAAAGCGACTTTGTGAGGTCATTTCAGAACAAAGAAAGCACGCTGTCATACCGGTTACTTTTTCGTACATGCAAGAGCAGGAGCAATCAGGCAAAAGGAGACCGCCTTCTCGTTTCAATACTCTGATCCCCGAATACAGTGATTTAATTAAACATGAGCACGCTTGTATTGTCGGTGGTAAATCAATGGGTGGACGAATAGCGACACAGTTAACAGAGCTTGCTATGGTAAAAGCAGTAGTCTGTTTCGGTTTTCCTTTTTATCCAGCGGGAAAGCCTGAAAAAAATAGATTGTCTTTCCTATCAGAACTTCAGGTTCCATGCCTCATTATTCAAGGAACAAGAGATCAGCTCGGTTCCTATGAATGGGTCAACAAACAATCACTACCGAGCCTTGTTGATATCATTTGGGTAGAAGGCGCCGATCATGATTTTAAAACACTTAAAAAACACGGTAAAACAATAAACGATACCATTTCAGAATTGGCAACCAGCACTCATAACTGGTTACAAGCACATACTTAAATGACTCACAAAGCTTTGTCTATTTTCATTAAATAGATAATTATTTATTAAACATTGAGAGGAAGATTATGGAACACCACGCTCTACTTGATGCAACCGATTTACTGTGTCCAGAACCTGTAATGATGCTACATGTTGAAATGCGGAAATTATCTGCCAAAGCAATTTTAAAGGTTATCGCGACAGATCCATCTACAACACGCGATATTCCGAAGTTCTGTCAATTTCTTGGCCATAAATTAATGCAGCAAGAACAAAATGGCGACTGTTATTACTATTGGATAGAAAAGAAAGAAGAGTAGTCAAAAAAAGAGTTTAGATTACTTAAAATCTAAACTCTTTTTTACTATCGTAATATGATAAATCGACTGTTAAGCGACTTTTAGTTTTTTTGCATGATCTTTATGACCAAGAATCGCACTTTGATAAGT
>CAXBGJ010000147.1:0-8516 GCA_963975045.1 uncultured Marinomonas sp.
TAAAACCCACAAAACACCTTGGCACTTCTCACTAAAAGCATTGTCTATGTCACTCAGTGCACTTTTTCCTTTATGATAGTCGCCATTAGTATTTGAACTTTAATTTGGAACCCATAACATTATGAATAGCTCACCTGCACACAAGCCACGTCCGATGGTTGATCTGATCGTTAGTGTCGTTTTACCATCTTTAATTTTAATGAAGTTAAGTGGTGAAGATAAGTTGGGCGTTAGTGGCGGTCTGATCGCGGCGTTAGCGTTTCCCCTTGGCTGGGGGCTTTTTGAGTTAATCAAATACAAGAAGTTTAACTTCATTGCTTTGTTGGGGTTGGTCAGTGTTTTATTGACGGGCAGCATTGGTTTGTTCGAGTTGGACAATAAATGGTTGGCGATCAAGGAAGCGTCGATTCCTGCGATAATAGGCATTGCGGTCTTGGTGTCTACCTTTACGCCGTATCCGTTGATTCGAGCGCTGTTATTTAATGCGGCAATAATGGATGTCGAGACTATCAAGCAAAAGTTAGAAGAAAACCACAGCACCGCTGCGTTTGAAAAAACCTTGATGAAGGCGACGTATTTTATAGCGGGTTCGTTTGCCTTTTCCGCTACGATGAATTACGTACTTGCCAAATGGATTGTCACAAGTCCTGCTGGAACCGAAGCCTTTAATGAAGAGCTAGGGCAGATGACGTTATACAGTTATCCGATGATCGCCATTCCATCGATGATCATGATGATGGGCGTATTTTATTATCTGTGGCGCAATATTCATAAAGCCACTGGATTGAAGTTAGAAGATTTGCTAGTTAAGAAATAACCCCTCCCTAACCCTCCCCTTGAAGAAAGGGGAGGGGATTAAGTTTGTAACCCCTCCCTAACCCTGTCCTTGAAGAAATGGGGGAATTAAGTTTGTAACCCCTCTCTAACCCTGCCCTTGAAGAAATGGGGGAATTAAGTTTGTAACCCCTCTCTAACCCTGTCCTTGAAGAAATAGGGGGATTAATTTTGTAACCCCTTTCTAATCCTGCCCATGAAGAAATAGGCAGGAAATTAAGCTTGTCGCCCCAAGTCGTTTTTGGTGTCCCTCCAGTCGTTTCCAGCCACCTGTCTTTCGTACCGAAAAATTACACTGAGTTCATTGATGTTTACCCACGTTTGATCGGTAAGGAAGAGCAATGAACGCAGCAGAGCTACACGATAAGTCTATTATTATTGACGGTTTGATTTGTGCTAAGTGGAATCGAGAGTTATTCGAAGACATGGCAAAGGGCAAGTTAACGGCCGCGAATTGTACGGTGTCGTTTTGGGAAAATTTCGAAGGCACGGTTCGTAATGTTGTCGAGATGAACCAGTTGATCGAGGCCAACAGCGATTTGCTCACCAAGGTTTACACCACGAAAGACATTCATCGTGCAAAAGCGGAAGGCAAAACCGGTGTGATGATGGGCTTTCAAAATGCTCACGCGTTTGAAGATCAAATCGGTTATGTGCAGATATTCAAGGACCTTGGCGTGGGCATAGTACAGATGTGCTACAACACGCAAAACTTGGTCGGTACAGGGTGTTATGAACGCGATGGCGGTTTGTCTGGCTATGGTCGAGAGATTGTTGCTGAAATGAACCGTGTGGGTATGTTGTGTGATTTGTCCCACGTTGGTCCGAATACGGCGAAAGAAGTCATCATCGAGTCGACAAAACCTGTGGCGTATTCTCATTGTTTGCCGGCGGGTCTGAAAGAACACCCACGCAACCGTACCGACGAAGAGCTCAAATTCATTGCTGATAACGGCGGTTTTGTCGGCGTGACCATGTTTGCACCTTTCCTGAAAGCCGGTATTAACGCCACCATTGACGACTATGTGGAAGCCATTCAATACATCTACAACATCGTTGGTGAAGACGCGATTGGTATTGGCACTGATTTTACTCAAGGTCATGGCTATGACTTCTTTGAATATCTAACGCACGATAAAGGCTACGCGCGCCGTTTGACGCGCTTTGGTGAGATCATCAATCCGCTCGGTATGCGAACTGTTGGCGATTTCCCCAATTTGACGGAAGCCTTGTTAAAGCATGGCTTTAGTGAACGTCAGGTCTGCAAAATCATGGGCGAGAACTGGGTGAATCTATTACACGAAGTTTGGGGCGAATAGTAAAGCGACTGTTCAGAGTGATCGCTTGCAACTTTTAATGGTTTTTTTAGAAAGACTTATTTTTTGAAATATAAACAATTCAGAATGATTTTTGAGGAAATAAAATGGGAACTCATGCGCCAGAAATGCCGATTAGTGTAGATGACGAAACCGGTGTTTGGAATACCGATGCTTTGCCAATGCTTTATGTGCCACGCCACTTTTTTGTGAATAACCACATGGGTATTGAAGAAGAAATTGGTGCCGAGCGTTACGCCGATATTCTTTATAAAGCAGGTTATAAGTCAGCGTATCACTGGTGTGAAAAGGAAGCTGAGTTGCACGATTTCACGGGTGACGAAGTTTGGCATCACTATTTGAAGCGCCTTTCTCAGCGTGGCTGGGGGTTTTTTATTACCGAGTCGTTGGATGTTGAAAAAGGCACCGCAAAAGTACGCTTAGAAAATTCAGCCTTTGTTTATCATTACTTTAAAGAACATGGCTGCAAGGTGAATCGCAAGATCGATTATATGTTTACCGGTTGGTTTGCTGGCGCGTTAGATCAAATTGCCGAAAGCCAAGGTTTGTCCATTCGTACTAAGGCAGAACAGACTCAAAGCGCCGCCGAAGAAGGCTGTGATGTTGGTTATTTTGAAGTAGCACCGCTGTAATTTTTATACCAACCTAAAAAACATAAGGCCATCACGGGCAGGTGATGGCTGAAATTATATTCGAGAAGTTAAAAGTCGTTTTCAATAAGGCAGGATGTTATGTCCCAGTATGATGCGTTGTTCGAACCACTCAACATTAATAAGTTAACTATACGAAATCGTATTGTCAGTACGGCGCACGCAGAAGTGTATGCGACCGATGGTGGTATGACGACCGACCGTTATGTGAAGTATTACGAAGAAAAAGCCAAGGGCGGTTGTGGTTTGTGTATTTGTGGTGGTTCCAGCGTAGTGTCTATCGACAGCCCACAAAGTTGGTGGAGCTCGGTAAACCTATCGACGGATCGTATTATTCCACACTTTCAAAATCTTGCCGACGCGGTGCATAAACACGGCGGCAAGATCATGATTCAAATTACTCACATGGGACGTCGCTCTCGTTGGGATGGTGAAAATTGGCCTAACTTGATGTCGCCATCGGGTATTCGTGAGCCGGTTCACCGTGCGACCTGTAAAACTATCGAAGTTGAAGAAATGTGGCGCATCATTGGCGATTTCGCTCAAGCGGCTCGCCGAGCGAAAGAGGGTGGCTTAGATGGCGTGGAATTGTCCGCGGTTCACCAGCACTTGATCGATCAGTTTTGGTCACCACGAGTTAACAAACGTACCGACGAATGGGGTGGTACGTTTGAAGGCCGTATGAAGTTTGGTATGGAAGTGCTAAAAGCCGTTCGTGCTGAAGTCGGTCCAGATTTTGCTGTGGGCATGCGTATTACAGGTGATGAGTTTCATCCTGATGGCTTGGGTCACGAAGAGATGAAGAAAATCGCTCAATATTATGATGCGACGGACATGATAGATTATTTCGGTGTTGTAGGGTCTGGCTGTGACACACACAACACCTTAGCAAACGTGATTCCGAACATGAGTTACCCGCCTGAGCCTTTTTTGTATCTTGCGGCGGGCATTAAAGAAGTGGTTAAAGTGCCAGTCATTCACGCGCAAAATATCAAAGACCCAAATCAAGCGAAACGTATTATTGAAGCGGGTTATGTTGATTTTGTGGGTATGACTCGTGCGCACATTGCAGACCCGCATTTTATTGCCAAAATCAAAATGGATCAGGTCGATCAAATTCGACAATGTGTTGGCGCTAACTATTGTATCGACCGTCAGTATCAAGGTTTGGATGTGTTGTGTATTCAGAACGCGGCAACGTCGCGGGAATACATGGGCTTGCCACACATCATCGAAAAAACCACCGGACAGATACGCAATGTCGTTGTGGTTGGCGGTGGGCCTGGTGGGTTGGAGGCAGCTCGAGTGGCGGCCGAACGTGGTCATAAAGTAACACTGATTGATAACGCCGATGAACTCGGTGGGCAATTGGTTTTTGCTTCCAAAGCCCCGCAGCGTGACCAAATCGCTGGTATTACGCGTTGGTTGGTAATGGAAGTGGAGCGTTTAGGTGTGGACGTGCGTTTAGGCACAGCAGCCAACGAAGCCATGATTAAAGAGCTCAATCCCGATGTATGTGTGTTGGCTACTGGTGGTCGTCCGTTCTTGGAACAAAACCCAGAATGGGGCGCGGCAGAAGGTTTGGTGGTATCCACTTGGGATATTCTCAGCGGTAAGGTTGAACCTGGCAAAAATGTTTTGGTGTACGACACTATTTGTGAGTTCTCTGGTATGTCGGCAGCGGATTATTTGGCGTCCAAAGGGTCGTTAGTAGAGTTAGTGACCGACGATATTAAACCCGGTGTCGGCATTGGTGGAACGACTTTCCCAACGTATTACCGTTCTTTGTACGAAAAGGAAGTCATCATGACGTCGGACATGTTGCTCGATAAAGTCTATCGTGAAGGCAACAGTTTAGTGGCGGTTCTCGAGAACGAATACACAGCGCAAAAAGAAGAGCGCGTCGTGGATCAAGTTGTGATCGAAAACGGTACACGTCCAAACGAAGATTTGTATTACGCCTTGAAACCAAGCTCGCGAAACAAAGGCCAAATTGATAATGACGCCTTGTTTGATATCAAGCCTCAACCCGTCCTATTAGACGACGAAAGCGGCATGATTCTGTGGCGGTTGGGGGATTGTGTGTCGCAGCGTAATGTTCATGCGGCGATGTATGATGCTTTGCGATTGTGCAAAGACCTCTAATTCGGCTGAGGGTTTAAGATGATTCTTGATTGGTTACCTCCAACACTGATTGGTGTTCTGCTGGTGCTTGCTGGGATTGGTGCGGTTCGTCGCGTCAATCTATGGCGCGCAGGCCAAGCTGAAAAAGTAGACTTGTTGGCGGGTTTACTCGCCATGCCAAAGCGTTATTTGCACGATCTTCATCATGTGGTGGAGCGTGACAAATACATGTCTCGTACTCACGTAGCAACGGGTGGTGGTTTTGTGCTCGCTATGGCGTTGGTGGTATTGATTCACCTGTTTGGCGTCGACAGTAAAATCTTGGCTTGGGCATTATTGGCGGCGTTAATAGTGATGTTTTGCGGTGCATTATTTGTGGCGAAGCGTCGATTAAATCCGCCTTCGCGCCTGTCAAAAGGCCCGTGGATGCGTTTACCAAAAAGCTTGCTGACTTTTTCGATTACCTTTTTTGTACTGACTTTGCCGGCTGCTGGTGTGTTACCAGAAGGTTTTGGTGGTTGGTTGCTTACTTTAGTGTTGTCCGTTTTGATTTTAATGAGCCTTGGCGAAATGTTGTTTGGCATGACGTGGGGCGGACCGATGAAACACGCTTTTGCTGGCGCTTTACATCTTGCTTTTCATCGTCGTCCAGAACGTTTTGGTGGCGGTCGTTCTACGGGATTAAAGTCGGCGGTACTGGGTGGCGAGGTTCATGGTGTGGCTAAACCATCGAACTTTAAATGGAACCAATTATTAGGCTTTGATGCGTGCGTTCAGTGTGGTCGATGCGAAGCCGTGTGCCCTGCGTTTGCAGCAGGTCAGCCGTTAAATCCCAAAAAACTCATTCAAGACATGGTCGTCGGTTTTGCGGGTGGTACGGATGAAAAATACGCTGGCAGTCCTTACCCAGGCGTAGACGTTGGTAACGCCACCGGTGGCGCGAACCAAATTATTACTGAAGGCTTGATTCATCCCGATACGCTTTGGTCTTGCACGACCTGTCGTGCTTGTGTTGAAGAATGCCCGATGATGATTGAGCACGTGGATGCGATTGTCGATATGCGTCGTTTTTTAACGCTGGAAAAAGGCAATACACCAAATAAGGGTGCACAAGTACTAGAGAATATTATCGCGACGGATAATCCAAATGGTTATTCTCCAGCGAGCCGAACACACTGGGCGGCGGATCAAAATTTGAATGTAATGAAAGACGTAAAACAAACCGATGTGTTGTTTTGGGTGTCCGATGGTGCGTTTGATATGCGCAGTCAGCGGATTCTTCGTGCTTTCGTCAAATTGCTCAAGGCGGCTAATGTGGACGTGGCCATTTTGGGAGATGAAGAACTAGACAGTGGCGATGTTGCCAGACGCTTAGGCGATGATGCGACGTTCCAGAATTTGGCGAAGCGCAATCTCGCCACGCTGTCGAAATATCGCTTTAACAAGATAGTAACCACAGACCCTCATGCCTTCCATTGTTTGAAAAATGAATACGGTGACTTTGGTTCGGATGCTTTAAAAGACGTAGAGGTTTTACACCATACGACGTTTTTGAATCGCTTAGTAAAAGAAGGTCGCTTCAATTTAAATCCATTTAGTGGCGGCAAGGTGACGTATCACGATCCTTGTTATCTTGGTCGTTATAATGGTGAATACGAAGCACCACGAGAACTGCTTGCTAGCTTGGGTATTGATATCGCGGAAATGGAAAGATCGGGTTATCGTTCACGTTGTTGTGGCGGAGGCGGTGGCGCGCCGGTTACGGATATTCCGGGTGAACGCCGTATTGCTGACATGCGAATGGAAGACGTGACGAGCACGGGAGCAGAGTTGGTTGCAGTGGGTTGTCAGCAATGTACTGCAATGCTTGAGGGCGTTGTAGAACCTCGACCAGTAGTAAAAGACATTGCTGAAATATTAGCCGGACAGCTCAAAGAGGAGATGCACTAATGAGTGATTTTTCTTCCGGGCGTTTTCCTTCAGGGAATGAGTTACGACGAGACCCTAGAGCGGAATGGATTGCTCGTAATCGCCTGCATCCTTTACATAAAGATACGCTGTTAGCCGGAAATACCGAGGTTCGTGGGCCGTCAGGTTTGCTTCGTAAGAATCCTCATGTGGTCGGATTTATTGGGCCGAATGGCATTAAACGTATAGACAGAATAAATGCTGTTTCTGGTGCGACAACTGGTAAAAAACGTACTTCAGAGGTGCAAAGCGTTCAGTTGCCTTTGCACATTGTTGAACATCCAGATTTCTACATTATGGTCGTGGCAGACATGGTAGGTGGGCGTTTGACCAGTCATGATAAAGACATTTTAGGACTGGCTCATCAGCTTGTAGCGGAACCCTTGCCAGAGAAACAGAGCTGTGCTGTTGTGCTGGTGTGTTTTGGTGAAAGCAAAGAAACACAATTTGATTTAGCAGGTGTGGATCGCATTATTCATCTAGAAGGTGAAGCGTTTGAAGGTTTCTCGCCAGAAAACAGATTGGCTGCGTTAGAGCAGATAGAAGCTCAGTATCAACCGAAACATTGGTTGTTTCCTGACAGTATTCATGGTGGCACCGATCTCGCTTGTCGTTTGGCAGCGCGCTTGGGTGAACGCCTTGCCGCACAGGCATGGCAAGTAAAAGGGGCGCAAACGGTGAGTCGTTGCGCGTCTGGTAGTCAAGATATTCTGCGTGACACACCACGCATCTTAACGCTGATGGAAGAGTGTGCTGATGCGGTTGATGAAACACGTCATCAAGCATTGCCTTTGTTATTGGAGTCAATGGCGAAAATAGATTGTCGATTGTTGGATAAAGGACAGATTGCCGTGGATTCAAACGCGGTGCCGTTAGCGGAAGCGGAATTTATTCTCTCGGCGGGTAACGGTATTCATAATTGGGATCAGTTCCATGCCACAGCAGAGGCTCTAGGTGCAACAGAAGGTGCCAGCCGTGTGGCCGTGGACGATGGTTTTATGCCACGATCTCGCCAAGTAGGCGCGTCCGGCACTTGGGTGACCGCTCGGGTGTATTTGGCAGTGGGTATTTCTGGTGCTATTCAGCATATGCAGGGCATTGGACAATGTGACAAGGTGGTTGCAATCAACACAGATGCTGGCTGTGACATGGTAAAACGCGCCGATTTGGCGGTGATTGCCGACAGTGAGGCGATATTGGAAGAGTTGGCGAAACTTGCGCAACAATATGCGTTATCGAAAAGACAAGAGGAGAAGAGTGATGCCGCTTAGTGTCAACGTAGTGTCTTTGGTGTCGGTAGGTCGTCATCCTCAGTCAGGTCGATCTCGTCGTGCAGATCAAGATGGTCGAGCCGTTGAGTTGGGCTTAAAACTCGCAAACAAAGCATTAACCGTGGTGCATGCGGGAAATGCTGAAGAGCCAGTGTTACGACAATACGCGGGGATGGGCTTGCCATCTCTGACGGTATTAGCACAAAAGAGTGATTGTGATGCTTTACCTGTGTTGGTTGCATTTTTACAAGAAAATGAGGCGAGCCTTGTTTTAACCGGAGTTCGTGCAGAAAACGGCGAGTCATCTGGTATGTTGCCGTACTTATTAGCTG
>CAXBGJ010000148.1:0-8474 GCA_963975045.1 uncultured Marinomonas sp.
TGCAGATTTTTCTTCATTAACCGCGTTAAAGACGAAAGCGCAAAAAGACCCGGAAGCCGCTCTAAAAGACGTTGCTCAGCAGTTTGAGTCAATCTTTATTAATATGCTTTTGAAGAATATGCGCAGTACGAATGAAGCGATTGGTAGTGGCTTATTCTCCAGTGCTCAAACGAAGCAATATCAAGAAATGATGGACTCCCAAATGTCTCAAGGTTTAGCAAAATCGGGTGGACTTGGATTGTCTGAAGCGCTTATTCGCCAATATCAAACAAAGCAGCAAGGCTTCAGTACACCAGAAGCGAAAGAGCGAGGAGATACGGATTTTTTGAATCAAGTGGCGAAACAAGACTTGATCAGAGTTCAAGCATTGGCACATCGTGCTTCAACTGAGTTTATTCAATCCGTTCAACAAGAAACTCAAAATAGTTCTGTTAGTCGTGTCGCTTCTTTACCTTCCGCACTTTCTGTTGTGTTTGAGTCGCCAGATGATTTTGTTGATAATCTTTGGCCTCATGCTCAACAAGCCGCAGATAAGTTGGGTGTGAACCCTAAGGCAATATTGGCTCAAGCCGCGTTAGAGACAGGTTGGGGAAAATACCCGATTGCCAAAGAAGATGGCGCTGCCAGTTTTAATCTATTTGGAATAAAAGCCGATAGTCGCTGGCAAGGTGATAGAGCGGTTGTTAATACGTTAGAGTTTCGCGATGGTGTCGCGAAACGAGAAAAAGCCGCATTTCGTGCTTATGATTCTTTTTCACAAAGCTTTGATGACTATGCCGATTTTCTGTCTTCTAGTGAGCGGTACAAAGATGCCCTTCAGGCCGGAGATGACGCGTCAATGTTTGCCGCTTCTTTGCAAAAAGGTGGCTATGCGACGGACCCTAAGTATTCAGAAAAAATTGACAACATCCTTTCTAGTAAGTGGTTTCAACGTCTTTAATAATAAAAAATGGCTCAATTCTCAGCGTTGGTAAAGTTTTTGCATGAATAGCCGATATGACTAAGTAAGTTTAAAGGTTATTTTTGAAAAACGTACTAGGGGTGTGAGCTATGAGCTCAAATTTATATTCAATTGGTTTGTCTGGACTTCAGTCTAGTAATGCTCGTATTAACACGACAGGGCAGAACACATCCAATGTGGATACTGAAGGCTATAGCCGTCAAAGAACGGATACCACAAGTTCACCTGTTGGTGGCGTGGTGCTTCGTGATACCTCACGCCTAGTTGATAATTTTGTTAGCGCTCAGGTTCGTTCCGATACCTCAACATTTTCGTATTACGACACGTATCATTCTATGATATCGACATCGGACAATTTGTTGGCTGAAGATAGTATTTCTCTTAATACTTATCTCACTAACTCGTTTGATGCCTTGCAAACCGCTAATAATGATCCTACTTCTTCTTCATTAAGGCAGTTGGCTCATTCCAGTCTAAGTAATCTTGTTCAGCAGTATCATACGCTTTCAGGCGTTGTAAGTGATCAAGAAGGCTTGGTAGATGCTCAGCTTGCGTCTTCTTTAGGTGATTTGAATACAATCACGACGAAGATTTCAAATCTGAACGAACAGATTTTGAGACAAGAAGGTCTTTCGATTTCTCCTTCAAATGAGCTTCGTGATCAGCAAGAATTATTGGCCAAAGATTTGTCTAAATATTTGGATATCAAAGCCCAATTTAATGACGACGGATTGATGACTATTCAATTAGCCAATGGTCAGCCTCTGGTAATGGATCAATTCCCTACAGAATTAAAAGTAAGTCCAAACCCTTTACACCCTAAAAAAATTGATTTGGTTGTTAGCTTTGGCGATTACGAAGTGGGTTTAAAGACACAAGGGCTTGGTGGAAGTATAGGAGGATTGGTTGATTACCGGTCTGAATTTAGCGTTTATGCAGACAGGACATTGGGGCAACATGCTATTGCACTGGCAGATGCGATGAACACCCAGAACAAGAAAGGACTTGATGCCGATGGTCAATTCGGTAAAGACTTGTTTTCTTTGGGGGATATAAATGTTTACTCCACCGCGGATAATATTAATAAAGCGAAAGATATATCAGTAAGGGTGTCAGCGGGTCAGTCCGCTAAAATTACAAAAGATACCTACGAACTAAATAGAACGGATGACAATTTATTCTCAATTAAGAAAATTAATGCAGAAGGCAAATCAACAGGTCAAGCGATTACTTTTGACCCAAGCCTTTTACCAAAAGATAGCAATGGCTATTTCAAAATTGATGAGCTTGGTCTTGATATTCATCTCGATGGTATTGAAAAAATAGATCAAGACGATGTTTTTCAATTTACACCTACCGAGGGGGGCGCTGCAAAATTAGGCTTGGCCTCAAAAAATGGTGATGCGATTGCTCTGAGCGCACCAATTGGTGTAAGTACAGGTTCCGATAATTTATCAGATGCAAGAGTTTCTCTTACATCTGTCACAAATACAGACCCTGAAACATCTGCTTTTTCATCGGATGGCTCTTTGTATCCTAGTGCGCCACATAAGATCTATTTTACCTCTCCAAGTTCCTATGTTGTTCATAATTCGTCTGGTGTTGAATTGGCAAAAGTCGAAAATGTCATAGAATTTAGTAATCTGCTTGAAAAAGCAGGATTATCAAGCGAAGCGGGTTTTGATGTGTCAGTTTCCTCTATGCCAAAGCGAGGTGATGAGTTTTCAGTTGGCACGGACAATATAGGCCCATCTGACAACTTTAATGGTCTGGCGTTAGCGGATTTACAAAATCAGTCTCTTGTTGATGGTAAAGCGAGTTTGATGAAGTCTTTTTCTGGCTTCATATCCTATGTAGGTAGTAAAACCGCAGAAATAGAAGGTCATGCAGACTCAAGTGAAATTGTAATGAACGAAAGCGTTGCTCGCCGAGATAGATTGTCAGCGGTAAGCCTTGATGAGGAGGCTGTGAACCTTTTGAAATACCAACAATCCTATTCTGCTTCTGCTCAAGTGGTAACGGCAGCTCGCACGACGTTCGAGACTTTACTTGGGATTATGAGGTAAGTTTATGCGAGTAACCAATAACTTAATCTATGGTCAGGCTAATAAGTCTATGACCCAGGCAAATGAAAAAATTCTTAATATTCAAGAGAAGATTTCATCTCAAACTAATATTATAAAACCGAGCGATGACCCTGTCGGTGCCAGCCAAATTTTGATGTATGGCAGTAAGAATCAAACATTAAAGCAATACGATGAAGCCATGAAAATGGCAACAGGTAACTTAGAGTATCAAGAAGTTGCTTTAGACAGTTTGAACGATTTTTTAGATTCTGCCAGAACGCTATTTATTCAGGCTCAAAATGATATCAATACTCAAGTCGATATCGAGGCCATCGCCCATGAAGTTTCTTTGATAACAGAGTCCATGGCAGACTTGATGAACTCTAAAAGTGCTGATGGTAGCTATATTTTTGCAGGTACAGACTCACAAAGCCCAGCTTTTATTATAGGAAGCGACGGTCGTTATCAATGGGCTGGCAATGAAGGGCAAAAATACGCTCAAATCTCAGAAGATTTAAAGATCCCAGTTACCAATTCAGGTAAAACACTTTTTCAAGATATTTGGACAAATCGAACGTTTATATCAAAAGTGGTCGATGGCGATGTATTGCTAACAGATAAAGTCCAAAATCAGGCTGATTTTGATACGTTTATGGCGACGAATTACGATCCTGAGGATTCTAAATCTAATAAATACAGCCTTGTTACGTCATACGCAGATGGAAGCCGCTCATCTTTAGATAGTGTAAAAGAACAGCCCGGAGCGAATGCTGACGGCTACAATTTATTTGACGGAACGTCGGCCGACTATGTTATTACAAATCATCTGGGTGAAGAGGTTGATTCTGGTAATTATAAAGTAGGTAAGCCAATTACATTCTCTGGAATGTCCTTTATTCTAGAGGGTGAGCCTGGAGCGTCTGTTGATATTACGCTTATGAAGCCTCGTAAAGACAACGTACTTAATGAAATAAAAGACTCGTTGGCCACTTTAACAAATAAAAATGCCACACATGAAGATCGAGAGTCTGCTTTTTTTAGTGCTATATACAGCATTAACAATGCTCAGGAGCGGATTGGTGAAGGCCGATCTAATATTGGCGCAAGACTTAACATGATTGAAGACAGAGAGAACTTTAGTTCTGCAAACCAGTTGTCTAATACTATTGCTCAAAGTCGTGAAGGTGAGCTAGATATGGGGGCAGCGGCAACAGAGTTATCTATGAAGGAGTCGGCACTGAATGCTTCACAAAAAGTGTTTTCGCGCATGAGTAATTTATCTCTATTTAATCAAATGTAATTTTTAAGGTATAAGGTAAAAAAGATGTCAGCATTTAAAATGGAGTCCTGTTTTGGGGCTGATATCAATGTCGGGTATTTTGATATGGAAGAAATACTCGATATCTTAGAAATCAAAGAAAAAGTTCTTGGCAGTAAGCGTGTTCAAAGCCTGATAAGAACACATGGTCGAAAAGATCGTATTGTTGGTGTTGCTATGCGACAAGTTGCATTTGATGAGCTGCGCTTAACCTTAGACTCTGAATTCCTTCCTTATGATCCATATTTCTCTGATGATAAGTTGCTGAACAGCCGACGAGAAAGGTTGTATGACGCACAAGAACGATTCCTCACTTTATGTATATCTATTGCGAGCGGTCGATCTGTACGAAGCCTTAAAAAATTAAATCCTGACTTAAATACTAAAGAGCTACGCAGTAAGCACGCTCGAAGTCAGAGTGTTTTTCGTTATTTTAGGCAGGAGTTAAATGAGCAAACAAGGGAGTATATCCTGAGTTACAAGGCTCGAATGGACAAAAGTAGTGTGGGTGGTAATGGCGCTGAAACAAGCAGTCCTAGCTCTGCTATTGAAGTTGAACAACACATTCCAAAATTAACAGCCGTTAAGAAAACCTCTCATGCAAGTAAATGTATTCCGACTTCCTTTGATGTTGAAACGGCCACTGCACTTAAATTGTTTCAAGATGGACATACATTGCTATCTACTCAAGTAGAGCGTTTTAAGCGTGGTGAGCAGCTTGAGATGCTAGAGTTGGTGAAATTTTGTCGTCGACTGACTGAGTCACATACTCGGAATAATTTTTCCTTAATGGCGATACGTCATATTAAAGATTCATCTATGTATTTAGAGCAACATGCTATGGGTATGGCTGTGCTTGGGATTCATTTTGCCAAAGCGATGAAACTGTCCAGTGCCTATGTTGAAGTGATTTCTCTTGGTGCTTTATTGTTTGATTTGGGGCGTTTTCGTTTACCGATGGCAATGGTAACGAAAACAACCAAAATGACATCTGGAGAGTTTGACTTGTTTCGTAAGCATATACAGTTTGGAGAGCAGATCCTGCACAAATGTGAGGGTGTTCCGAAAGCGGTTTATCAAATGTTATCCGACCACCATGAGAAGATTGACGGTTCAGGGTACCCAGTAGGCAAGCAAGATCAAGAAATCTCTGTTTATGGGAAAATCGCAGCTATTATTGATGCCTATGATGCAATGACATCAGAGCAGCCTCATAAGCATTCAATGGGGCCTGTCAAAGCGTACCAGCAAATGCAAAAAGAGTCTGGATTGGCATTTGATAAGCAATTGTTATCCGTTTTCTTGAAAAGTATTGGCAGTACTCCTGTTGGCTCTTGTGTGTCTTTATCAAATGGTCGGGTAGGGTTTGTGTTGACGCTCAACAAGTCTTTTCAGCCTTCTTTGGTTCGCCAAGTTTACAGTATGACAAATAAAGCATTTATAGAGTCTTCAGACATTGAGTTAAACAAATCGGCTAACCTTCGAACTGACGTTGTGATTGAAGGAGAGGTTGATCCTCAGTCTTTGGATCTGCAGTTTATTAACCATATATCCTAAATTCATTTCCGTGACATCGTGGTTCTTGGGTTATTTCCCGCATAATAATGAGCAGATTAATCACTCTTTTGTGAATCCACGATTGTCTTTAAAATATCCTCGCTCTATTTATTCCAAACCTATCCTCAATCAATAATGCATTAAGTATTTTGATGAGCCATATTTTTTCAAAAAATGCGTAACTATAGAGCTATAAATACCTTCTTTTTGTGTCTTTTCGGCGTTCGTTTTTTCTACGATGGATCTTGCTTAATTTGAATGAAACGAGGTTAAGTTTGCCAGGTTTTTATGAAAACCTAATAAAACGCTAGCGACTGACGCCCTCCCATTTCTTTTTGATAATTACTTGCTAAATCCATATGAAGGCAAGTTCTCTCTATTTTTCCTATTTTTCCTATTTTTCCTATTTTTTATGTTCTTTTTTTCAATTTTTAACTTTTATTCTAAAGTTCTTTGTACTCGGTTCGATAACCCTTGGTACAAAAATTTTTGTAAAAAATAATAAAGAAAATTCTTAAAAAAATACAAAAAATATTAAAGATCATCGCATTGCTGTCGATAACTTTAGTAAGAGACAAAAACCCCAAAAAATCAATTAAATCAGAGGGTTGTCTTACTGTTATAAATTCTTAGGAGAGAAGAAAATGGCTTTATATGTAAATACAAATGTGTCATCGCTGAACGCACAGCGTCAGCTTACAAGTAGTGGCAAGGTATTAGATACCGCCTATCAACGATTGTCATCTGGCCTTCGAATTAACAGTGCTGGTGATGATGCGGCAGGTCTTCAAATTTCGAACCGTTTAACGTCTCAGATTAATGGTTTGAATCAATCGGTACGAAATGCAAACGATGGTATCTCGTTAGCTCAAACCGCTGAAGGCGCGTTAGAAGAAACGACAAACATGCTTCAACGTATGCGTACCTTGTCTATTCAATCGGCAAATGGTTCAAATGCTGATGAAGACCGTGTTGCCCTTCAACAAGAAATGGGTCAGTTAGCGGACGAGATAAACAGAATTGCGGATATCACAACATTCGGTGGACGAAACCTACTTGATGGTAGCTACCAAGGTATTTTCCAGGTAGGTGCTGACGCGAATCAAACGATCAGTTTTTCAATGCAATTTAGTGGGCAAAATAACTCTGTTAACCTTGCTGGGAATGGTGGTTTTACCATGTCTGGTTTGTCCTCTGGTGTTCCTTATGTAGAAGAAGAAACACAGATTATAGCTACTCAAGAAGGTGGTTTTGTTAACCAGCATGGTGACGCTATTAATGAACAAGGTCATTTGATTGACGAAAATGGTGAGCTGATCAATAAAGAAGGCCAACGAGTCAATGAAGAAGATGTTCTGATCGATGAGCAAAACCGCCCAATTAATGAAAATGGGGTGCTTATTGATAGTACTGGTGCGCCGATAAATGAAGATGGCACCGCTAAGCAAGATATTGTGAATGAAGATGGCACTATTTCGAATGCTGATGGCACAACGAAAAATGTTGACGGGACAGTTTCTCATCCTGATGGCAGAGTAGTGCAACTGGATGGATCCGTAATGCATCCGGATGGCACTATTGCACATCCTAATGGCTCAATCACTCAAGCTGACGGTACTGTTGTTGAACCCGAGAAAAAATATGGCCAGCCATTAGTGACTGTGGATACAGTATCAATAACAGATATTAAGAATTCACAAAGTATGATTTCCATGTTGGACACTATGATTCAAGCCGTCGATTCAAAACGAGCTGAGCTTGGTGCGGTGCAGAACCGTTTTAGTTCCACAGTGAATAACTTGTCTAGTATTTCTGAAAACGTTTCGGCTGCTCGGTCCCGTGTTAGAGACGCTGATTATGCTGCTGAAACGGCATCATTAACAAGTTCACAAATTATTCAGCAAGCCAGTTCAACCATACTTGCTCAAGCGAACCAACGACCACAAGCTGCTTTGAAGTTATTAGGGGCTTAATTTTGACGAGTTGATTGTTAATTGAAGTCGAAAAGAAATAGCGGCTTCAATCAAAAAGTTCGAGTAATTCTCGGAATATAGGCAACTTCTCTCTCCTAGAGGTGCCTTTTCAGCCGGGTGATTTATCACCCGGCTTTTTTTTGCCTGAACGATGGGGTTTTAGTCCGTTATTGATTGTTTTTTAGTGTGTAGAAAATGTTTTAAGGCTTATGCCATAGGTGGTTGTGAATGGAGAAATTGTTTTTCAGACTTCCTTTGAGATCGGCTTTTCACAATTGATGTTGTTTTAAACGGAGAGCTTTTTCTAGTGATCGGTGGCTTTGTTTAAGGCGATTTAGTTAATGGATTCAATTTTATGTATTGGAATTGAAGATGCTTTTTTTAAGACATGGGAGTCCAGTATGAATCTCCGAAAGTCTATTTTTGAGTGGCGCATATCGACCCACAGATTTTGGGTCAGCGGATGATGATGGAGGGCGGTGATTGAACAGTCTCGAGAAAATATTCTTAGGATTATGGCGGCCGCTTGCCTCGGTTAAGTGCCGTATCGCATGGCGTTCACTGGTCTTTTTTGAGTGGTGTATGTCGACGCGCAGATT
>CAXBGJ010000149.1:0-8474 GCA_963975045.1 uncultured Marinomonas sp.
AAATTCCTAGTGTTAGGGTGTCAGCGCCATCAACATAATGGGCTGTGAGATTCATTGTTTTTATTTTAACAGAGTTGGGAAAAGCGCCCTATTTATTATTTGAATAATAACCACCGAGTTTTTAATCACTTCTCTTATTCTGGCTCTAATCTCTGGCACTGGCGTTATTTACACCTTTTCAACAGGGCCTTTTCTGGGAGTGCGAGCCTCGTTTGCGGCGGTATTTTTATGAGGATGGCGCTCGTGGTTTTTATGCTCTACGGGGTACTTGCTAGCAAAGCGCGCCTGTACTTAATCGGTTCCGCTAAACTGGCGCTTACCGAACGCTAAAAAACTCAACAGCACCCTCAAGCACAGTAAAATCAAAAAATACCCCTTCTTACGCTTTCCAAGAGCCTAATAAGGTTTGTACTTTCCCCGAGATATATAGATCGTTTAGTACTAAAGAAGTCCATTTCGTATGTTTTTTTGAATAAGAATGTGAAGGTAAAAATAGTGTCATAAATTTTCTAACTAAATGACGTCATTTGAAAGCGCATCATATTAGCGCAAAAAGCCAGCACGCCGTGATTTGTCTCTCACCGCACAACAAAGCTCTTTATAAAGAGGGTCAATTTTAGTGCGTCTCACGTCCAAAAAAAGTGCAAGAAATACTGAAAGATCTGGCTCAATTTTTACTAATTTCCTATCGAATAATATATCAACCCCTCATAGAGTTGCCCTCAACGCAACAATAGGTTTATTAAAAGGCAACAAATAAAAGCGTTTTATAAATGTGTCTTTCACTCAAAATCATTGGAGCCTTGCAATGGAATCTCAATCCACCACCATAAGCTTATTGCTGAATTGGCGATTGCATTTAATCGTTATTGCTATGTCTGTTATCTCCGAATGGATTGGCATTCAGAGTATCCCTGTTGCAAATGCTAAGCTGCTATTTTTGCCTTTGTTTTACGCCTTTGTTCTTTGTCTTTTTATAAACCCAAACATCACCAAATTTTCACAGAAAATCATTACTAAGAAAAATGCGTCTATTGCCGCGCCTATTATCGTTATAGGTATTCTGCCTTTTATTGCGAAGTTCGGAACCTTAATCGGTCCAGCACTACCAAAAATTGCCGAAGCAGGTTCCGCTATGATTCTACAAGAACTAGGGAACTTAGGGACTATGCTTATCGCTATGCCTATTGCGGTTATCGTCTTTAAAATGGGTCGAGAAGCGATTGGCTCAACTTACTCTATTGCTCGTGAACCAAACATCGCTTTAATTTCCGATCGCTACGGCCTTAAAAGTAAAGAAGGTATTGGTGTAATGGGCGTGTACGTAATGGGCACTATGTTCGGAACTATTTATTTTGCTTTATTAGCAGGCTTTCTGGCGACAACAGGTTGGTTTGATCCAAGAGCCTTAGCGATGGCGTGTGGTGTAGGCAGTGGCAGTATGACGGCAGCCTGTTCAGGTACTTTAGCAACAGCGTTCCCAACAATGAAAGATGAAATCTTAGCTTTTGCTGGAGCAAGTAACTTGCTGACCAATGCAACGGGTCTATATGTCGCTATTTTTATTGCTTTGCCTTTCTCTGAATGGTTCTACAAAAAACTATCAGGTGAAAATGCAAATAAGACAAATACAACGGAGTCACTTTAATATGAGCGCTCACATCGAGAACACGACCGAAGCAAAAGTAGAAGAAATTCGTTTAACATTAAAAGAAAGCATAGTAGCACTTGCCGTTGTTTCTATTGTCAGCCTTGTTAGTAACTGGGCGGGTACGGGCCTTAGCCCTATCACTACGTTACCCGCCATGCTGATTATATTCGCTATGGTCATCGTGGGTTTATTGCTAGCGAAATTCATTCCAATCGGGTTTCCAGCGGTAGCTTGGGTGTCATTGGTGAGTGTTCTTTTGACGATTCCTGGCTCTCCATTATCTGCGCCTATTTTAGCTGAACTTAAGAACATCAGTTTTCTTGCTATGGTAACGCCGGTATTGGCTTACGCAGCGATGGCAATCACGAAAATGGAAGTCGATTTGTTTAAGCGTTCAGGCTTCAAAATCGCAGCCATTTCTATCCTAGTATTTACTGGTACTTATGTTGGTTCAGCGTTTGTCGCCAACGCACTCCTATAACTAGCCATTCTTACCGTGACTAAAGAGGCCGCCTTCATGCGCCTCTTTAGTCACATCTTAAACACTTAAATTTATCTGTGTTGCTTTTTAGGCAACATTATTTAAGTGCGAAATACATTCAAGAATCTCCCTCAAATGGCATTATCTAAAGAACATACATCGTAGGTGTTTTTATTATGAATCAAATTATTGGTGTGATTGGGCTCGGTAATATGGGCCGAAATATGGCCGCGACTCTCGTTAACAAAGCAATCTCTGTCATCGGGTACGATTTATCTGAAGCCGCCCGAGAGCAATCGATCAAACAAGGCATCAATGTCGTTCACAACCTATCTGATCTTGCGAAACAGTGCTCTGTGATTATTTTATCTTTGCCTAAAGCAGAGCATGTTGAAGCCGTTTGCCTAAGCGAGAACGGCTTAGTAACACTCTTACCTTCAGGCACAACTATTATTGATACAACAACGTCTGTTCCTGAAACAAGTCAGAAGGTTGCCAAAAAATTGGCCGAACATGACATCGCATTTTTAGATGCTCCTGTTTCTGGAGGCCCTGCAGGCGCAGCCGCTGGCACTATGAGTATGGTCATAGGTGGCGATGTAACGACTTATAACGCCGTCCTACCCATTCTTGAAGCAATGAGCAGCACGCGTGTTCACGTGGGTGGTGTCGGTGCAGGAAACGTCGCGAAGATTGCCAATAATATGCTAGCCGCCGCTCACCTTATCACCACATCAGAAGCACTAACCTTGGCTGAAAAAGCCGGCGTTGACCCAGCAAAAGTACTAGAAGCCATCAATGTAGGATCAGGACGCAGCGGTGCAAGCCAAGCCATGTTCCCAACCTGGGTAATGAATAAAGCCTATAACTCAGGTTTTACCATGGGTTTGATGAGAAAAGATGTGGGTCTCGCGCATGATCTTGCACAGCAACTTAATTTAGATCTGCCTATGGCGGCTCAAACAGCCAAATTGTGGGATGAAAGTCGCGCGACATTAGTTGATAGCGACGATTTTTGCTGTATCGCCAAATGCACCAACCCAACGCTTTTCGGATAAGAGGTTTACGATATGAAAACAGCATACCAGAATATTATTCGTCAATATTGGAGTGATGTGGACAGCATTCCTAGCTTTGTTGGTGGCCAGTTTATCCATGGCAAAGGAGACGATATTGTCATCCACAATGCGCATGACGGCAGTGAGCTGTTCCGTTATTCAGATGCCGATGAATCTATTACCCAAAAAGCCAGTTCAGCGGCGGAAATAGCAGGTAAAGAATGGTGGGCAATGACGGCTCAAGCTCGCGGACGCATTATGTATCTAATTGGCGATAAAATACGTCAAAATGTAGAGGATTTGGCGATCGTGGAATGCTACTCCTCTAATAAGCCGTTACGTGATGCAAAAGTAGAAGTGCAAAAAGTCGCTGAGATGTTCGAATATTATGCGGGTTGGGCTGATAAACTTCATGGGGACGTTATTCCTGTGCCTACGTCACACCTTAATTACGTTAAATACGAGCCGCTTGGCACGGTTTTACAAATCACACCTTGGAATGCGCCTATTTTCACCTGTGGTTGGCAGCTCGCACCTGCTATTGCAGCGGGCAATGCCGTCATTTTAAAGCCGTCTGAACTCACTCCTGTTTCTTCGTTATTGGTCGCGGCTCTTGCTCATGAAGCCGGAATACCAAAAGGCTTAATTAATATTGTTTCAGGTTATGGACATACCGCAGGTCAAAGGCTGATAAAACAAGCCAATATACGTAAAGTCGTCTTTGTTGGCTCACCAATGACAGGCAAACGCATCGCCGTATCCGCCGCAGAAAGAGGCATTCCTTGTGTACTAGAACTGGGTGGTAAATCCGCTAATATTGTCTTTGAGGATGCGGATATAGAGCTTGCTATAAAAGGCGCTCAAGCGGCTATTTTCTCCGGCGCAGGGCAAAGCTGTGTGTCAGGGTCGCGTTTATTAGTACAAGAAAGTATTTATGATCGTTTTTGTGAAGGCGTCGCGCAAGCCGCTAAACATTTTGTGATTGGGGCGCCTCAAGATGACACCACACAAATTGGCCCTATTCATAATGCCAAGCAATATGACCATGTCAAAAAAATGTTAGCGATTGCGAAAAACGAAGGAGCAAGCGTAATAAATAATGGCCTTCCATCAGTACCTGACAGCGCGGGGTACTATGTCAATCCTACGGTATTAAAAGGTCAAAACCAGATGGCATGTGCGCAAGAAGAAATTTTTGGCCCTGTGGTTGTCGCCATTCCATTTAAAGACGAAGACGACGCCATTGCGATAGCGAACGACAGTCGCTTTGGCTTGGCGGGTGCAGTTTGGACAAAAGACGTGGGCCGAGCCCATCGCGTCGCAGATCAGGTAAAAGCCGGAACGTTTTGGATTAATAGCTATAAAAGCATCAATGTTGCCTCGCCTTTTGGCGGTTATGGCGACAGTGGGTATGGACGTTCATCTGGTCTTGATGCTTTAAGAGAATACAGTGAAGTTAAAAGTGTGTGGGTAGAAACTGCTCGTACCCCTGCCGCTAACTTTGGCTATAGCGCAAATTTGGAGTAATTATGATTGATATTAAAAAGCTTGTCGCCGATGCAACACAATGGCGAAAAGGCTTCCACCAGCATCCAGAGCTAGGTTTTGCCGAACACCAAACATCAAAACAAGTCGCCGATCTATTGCGCAGTTTTGGATTAGAAGTTCATACAGGAATCGGAATAACAGGTGTGGTTGGCGTTTTAGCGAATGGTCAAGGACCCACTATTGGTTTACGTGCTGACATGGATGCCTTGCCAATCCAAGAACTAGGCGCTCCTGATCATAAATCCCAACATAAAGGCTGTATGCATGCCTGTGGTCATGATGGCCATACTGCCATGTTACTTGGTGCGGCTCGCTATCTTGCGGATCAAAAAGCATTCAGCGGTACCGTCTATTTTGTGTTTCAGCCAGCCGAGGAAAACCTAGGTGGCGCTCAAAAAATGATAGAAGACGGTCTCTTTGAACGATTTCCAATGGACGCTATATACGGGCTACATAACTGGCCAGGATTGCCAGCAGGCGATATTGCCGTTAATGACGGCGCCATGATGGCCTCGCTCGATACCTTTGACATTACCGTAACAGGGAAAGGCTCTCATGCTGCTATGCCACATATGGGGATTGATCCCATCGTAGCGGCTTCAGATCTCGTTCTACGTTTACAAACTATTGTTTCTCGCCATGTCTCACCATTGGAATCCGCGGTGGTTAGCATCACCATGTTCAACAGTGGAGAAGCCATTAATGTTTTACCTGAATCCGCATCTCTAAGGGGAACCGTACGCTGCCTTAACCCTCAAGTGCGTAATCAAGTTGAACAACTTATGACTGATTACATCGCCAGTTATAACCAATCGCCAGGGCTAACGGTTGCACTGACTTTTCACCGTGGGTACCCCGTCACAACCAACCATTTAGAGCATGCTGCTATCATCCATCAAGTGGCAAAAAACCACCTGGGTGAACAACATGCTCATCACAATATTCAACCTTCTATGGCATCCGAGGATTTTGCTTTTATGTTAGAGCAATGTCCCGGCGCATATTTTTGGTTGGGTGTGGATGAAGGGGATTCCGTGGCGCTTCACAATCCCTATTACGATTTCAATGATAAAGTGATTGAAGTCGCCATCCAATTTTGGTGTTCGTTAGTAACGCAGCAACTTCCGCTTCGCTAAAACGATGACATCATGCCTCCCTTTGCGTCACTTTTTGGTGGTGAGCTAGGCTCACCACCTTTTTTCCTTTATGGTCTTGGAAAGAGTTAATGACAAGAAGCTAATTATGAAAGAAATTAATGCCAAACGTTTAACCTATCTCTACGAAGCCGTTTCATTGGGCTCGATTCGAGCGGCGGCGGATAAGTTAGACGTAGCGCCTTCCGCTATCAGTCGCCAAATTACTCAATTAGAAGAGGAAATGGCCTGTTTACTTATCGAACGTCATCGAAAAGGTGTGCGTCCTACAGAAGCAGGTCAACTCTTATTAAGGTATTACCGAGAGGCGACATCAAATGAAGAAGCGTGTTTATCCGAGCTTCAAGCGCTTAGAGGTTTAAAATCTGGCCATATTTCATTAGCCATTGGAGAAGGGTTTATTGGCGATATTATGTCAAAAGCATTGCCTCAATTTCAGGCGGCTTATCCCGATTTAACCTTGTCCGTTCATATGGGCGGGTCTAATGACTTAATTCGTAGAATAGAAGAAGACGAAGCGCATATAGGCGTTTTATTTCACCCTCCGCATCATCAAAAACTTCGTTCTCATGAGATATCATCACACCCTTTATGTTTAATCGTGCCGCCTGAACATCCATTAATTTCTTTAAATCGTCCGGTTCTACTTGAAGAAATCATGCCTTACTCAATCGCACTGCAAGAAACAGAGTTTGGTGTAAGACAACTGATCTCAGTGGCCGAGTTCAAGCACCGAATAAAATTCACACCAAGCATGACGGTAAATTCTTTTTCACTGCTCAAAGAATTTGTACGCTCTAATATGGGTGTCACTATCTTGCCGGACTTCGTTGTCAGAAGAGAGTTGGAAGACAAACTTGTCGTTTCCCTTCCAATAGCCGATCCAATATTAACCTCTGGTGAAGTTCATATTGTAACTCGCCTTGGTCGCCAGTTAACCGAAGCACCTTTAGCGTTACTTAAACACTTGCAGCTTTGGATGAGAGACTTTCACTCGTAAACGTTATTTATAATATAAAAACCGCTAATATTCGCCGAGTGTTAGTGATTTTTTTGCTTAATAGCACAGATACCGATAACGATGGTATGCGTATTTGAGTTAACCGCTAAGCAGCAATCCAGCCTAAGTCAGTCAGTTACCCAAGGTCAATAACACTAAAATATACAACAATAGATACACAAAAAAACGCGCACTCTGTGAAGATATGCGCGTTTATTTTGTTAAGCCAAAAGCGTAGATCTTAGCGTTTAGCTTGGACCTTAGCCTTTAACGTTTTTTCGGCTGTCGGCCTTGATAAATTGCATAGCCTTTGTCTCGGAAAAGACGAGTGTGAGAACCCAACGCGGCGTCTAACATCGGCGGGTAGCGTAAGAAGTCATTCGCCACAACAAACAATTCGCCGTTCAATGTTAAGTGCTGTTTGATCGTCATGAAAAAGCTTTCCGCTATGCTGTAGTCGGTATTTACGCCCTTGTGAAAAGGCGGATTTGAGACAACATAATTAAAGCGACCTTTTACTTCTGACAAACCATTCGAAGCAATCAAGGTAACCGCATCACTGAGTTGGTTTGCCGCAAAGGTTAATTCCGTTGCTTTTAGCGCCAATGCGCTGTCATCCAATGCGGTAATGTGCGCGCCTGTTTTATTGTGTAGCCAAAGAGAAAGAATACCGTCGCCACAACCAAAGTCGAGTATGCGAGCATTGGCTACGTCGCTGATAAAACGATGTTGGTTCAGTTGGTTCAAGAAAAGTTCAGTGCCTTTGTCTAATTTACCGTGACCAAACACGCCCGGCAAACTGCATAGCGTCACGCTTTGTCCTGCCACGTCTTGCTTCCACGTCACAATCCAGTCTTCGAACACAAATGGTTTAGCAGGACGGCGCTTGAAGCCGCTGTAAAGCAAACAATGCTTAGCGCCATCATGTTTACCAACTTCGTCCAAACCGACCTCTAAGCGCTTCATAGAAGATTTCACGCCACTTTTATTGTCTCCCACCAACCATACTCGACCGCCTTCTTTTAAAAGAGGCAACACGGCCGCTAGTAAGTAGTCTAAGAATTCTTTGGCTTTTGACTGATAAATCACAATGTGATCAAAGTCCGCGCCATTGTCGACGGACCATTGCGCGGACAAGGACAGTTTATCTTCGGCAAAACCGACTCGCGACAACGCATCATAAATGGTTTTTGATTGGCACCAAGCATACACATCGGCTTGTTTGCTTAAATTCAGAGGATAAATGTCTTCTGGATTGGCAAATAAAATTTTTCCAGACAGTTCGTCTTCGTTGCGTGCCAGCAATTGGCTCGTCGAGTTAAGATTCATAAGTTACGGATAGCTCTTTAATAGTAAGGGTGGTTACAGGCGCTAATAATATATTCAAACGTTCTGTAGCAAGGTCTGGTTGCACTCTAGGATAACGGGGTGCTTTTCGGTCATTCAGCAGAGGCGATGCCCAGCCTTTGGTTAACATCAGGAAATCTTGTGTAAACGCATCGCCATATTCTAAGCAGCCAGACAAAATAACATCAAGATAGCTCAACGCAATGGGGCAATGATGATGAGGCTCAACCACATC
>CAXBGJ010000150.1:0-8450 GCA_963975045.1 uncultured Marinomonas sp.
ATATGTGCGCTGTTCGCTATGTTGTTTGGCGAAACCCTGCTGCGGGTCCAGCCGGGGAGCGGATGAGTTTTAAAGAACGAATTATTGCACTGAAAAATATTTGGGGTGTTTTAGTACTCTTTACTATTGTGATGGGCGGTATTTACTTAGGTGTGTTTACGCCGACTGAAGCCGCTGGAATAGGCGCTAGTGGGGCATTAATCATTGGCTTGGCGCGACGCAGTTTAAGTTTTGGAGAAATATTTGAAACCTTGGTGGACACAACCAGAACGTCGGCCATGCTGTTTTGTGTCGTCATTGGGGCGTTTATCTTTTCAGATTTTATTACTCGAGCGGGTCTGCCGGATGCCTTATTAAGTTTTGTCACCTCATTAGAACTGAGTCCTATATTAGTGATTATGGTTATTCTGATGATTTACATCGTTCTTGGAATGGTGTTCGAAAGCCTTTCCATGCTGCTACTGACCGTCCCCGTTTTTTATCCTCTGGTATCCAGTTTAGGTTTTGATCTTGTTTGGTTCGGCATTGTTGTGGTGGTGGTGACGGAGATAAGTTTGATTACTCCGCCGGTGGGGATGAATGTCTTTGTCTTAAGCGCCGTCTTAAAAGATGTAAAAGCAGGCACGATTTTTAAAGGGGTTACGCCGTTCTGGTGCGTGGATATTATTCGCCTATTGATCATCGTTTTTATTGTCCCTGTGTCCATGTTTTTACCGAATTTTTTATATGACTAAAATTTTTATTCCTTACTCAGGAAATTAAGGTGTTTTTGACTTTTTAATAATCGATAAAAGCTTATTGGTTTTATAGGAAGTCATTTTTTAAAACGATGTGAATGTTTATCAATGCAAATCATTAACTATAGGAATAATAAAAATGATGAATTTTAGAAAAAACCTACTGTGGGCCGTATGTGGCGCTTCTGTTTTTGTATCAGGCATGTCAGCAGCAGCAACAACGACATTACATGTAGCGACGTGGTTACCACCAACAAGCGCGCAGAATTCGGTTGTTTGGCCTACGTGGAAAGAATGGGTTGAAACGGCCACGGAAGGGCGTGTTGAAGTGGTTATTGAAAATTATACGGGTTCACCTAAAACAATTTTTGACGCCGTAGAAGATGGCGTTTTCGATGTAGGGTTTAGTGTTAACTCTTATATACCTGGCCGATTTAAGTTGGCCAGTGTGGCTGAAATTCCTGGTGAAATCACCGATGCGGAAGTCGGTTCAGTTGCATTATGGCGTACTTATGAAGCGTACTTTAAAGCGGATCAAGAATTCAGAGGTCTTCACTTGCTGGCTTTATTTGTACATGGGCCTGGTCAGTTGAATACTACTTTTCCCGTTAATTCGTTGGAAGATTTAAAAGGCAAAAAAATGCGTGTTGGGGGTGGTTTGGTTAATATATTGGCAGAGCGTTTAGGGGTAACTCCTATTTCCGCACCCGCGCCAAAATCTTATGAATTAATGCAGCAAGGCGTTGTTGACGGTACATTTCTACCGGCCGAGCAGCAAAAAACACTTCGCTTAAGTGAAGTAACAACTGATCTTGTGCTATTCCCTAAGGGGTTATACACAACAGCCTTCAGTATTGTGATGAATCCAGATACGTTCGAAGGGCTTAGTAAAAAAGATCAAGCAGCGATTATGAGTGTCTCTGGTGAAAAACTATCAAGACTGGCTGGCGCGGCATGGGGCAAAGCGGATGATGAAGGCATATTAGAAGCCAAAGCGAGTGGCGTTAACGTGGTGTATCTTACTAAAGAGGATGCCCTCGTAAAAGAAATGGATGAATTAGAAAGCGGCATAGATCAAGCGTGGGTTGATTCTGTTGCTGATCGTAAGGTTGATGCGAACGCGGCGTTGTCGTTTTTTAGAAAAAATGTCAGTGAATTGAGTCAATAAACGCTCTACTTTCTTTTAAGTGACAATGCAAAAGCCACTATTTAATCAAATAGTGGCTTTTGTTTCATATTAGAAAAGCGTCAGTTTTTAAAAAAAGAGGTTTATATGAAAGCCCATCATGCTATTCCTGCTCAATATTGCTTTGCATTAGACTTTAAAAACTATAAAGAACGCATTGTTCATTATTCAAATATTTCAGTTCTTTATTATCAATTTACCACATCAGTTTTAGATGAAACGGTTGTTGTTGCCGATGGTTGTGCTGATTTCCAGTTTTGTTGTGATGAAGAGTATCAATCTGCTGTCCTCTGGGGATCTGTTATTGCACCTACGATGATTAGTTACCAGCCTGAAAAAATGTACTGTGGCATTCGTATTTCAACCTCTGTTAGCCGTAGGTTATCTTTTTTACCTTATTCTGAAATAATAGACAGAGGCGTTCCATTGGATACGATTATTAAAGCAGATTCATATTTATTGGATGATTTAACGTCGGCTGTTAATTTTTCTTCACGTATTAAAATATTAGAAAGATGGCTAAAAGAATCAGGTGTTTTAGATGACTATACAGTAGATTTTATTGATCACTGTGTGGATAAAATTATAAATAGTCGTGGGACAATGAGAATCACTGATATTTCAAATGATATAGGGATAAGTGAACGACTACTTAGAAAAAAGTTTAATAAAAGTATCGGAATGTCACCAAAGCAATACAGCCGTATTGTTCGCTTTCAAGATATTATTAGCGATATTTTATATGGTAAAAAATTTCAGAAGGATAATCACACAGATTTTATGGATTTTTCATATTACGATGATTCTCACTTAATAAAAGATTTTAAATTTTTTACTCAAATGACTCCAGGTTGGTTTTTGGGGAAAATGCTTGATGTTCATATTACGAGAGACGATGCAGCCGGTCTTATCAAATAGTTGTTTCTTAGCAAGGTATGGGGTTATTGAAAATCACCCCATACCTTTTCTGGTGACTTATTAAGAAAAGATACACTGGATCGTAGTATTTGCTAACAATCCTTCTTCACCAAACTCAACCCCTAATCCAGATGACTTAATTCCTCCAAATGGAGCGTTAGGCTGAATTGCACCATGCTTGTTTATCCATACGGTTCCACATTCCATTTCCCCTGCGATCTTAGCTGCTGCTTGTTTATCGTTTGACCAAACTGAGCCACCAAGGCCTGCAGAATTGTCATTCGCCAGCAGTATGGCTTCTTCTACAGTATCGAATGGAATAATAGGTAAAGCAGGGCCAAATTGCTCATGTTGAACTAAAGCATTGTCATTTTTTTCTACGGCAATGAGAGTAACTGGGAAAAATAAGCTTTCTTCTGAATCAAGAGACCCACCTAACAAGACTTTTCCGCCTTGTTGAATGGATGTTTTGACTAGCTGGTTGACGATATTAAATTGCATTTTGTTTTGAATTGGACCTAGCTCAGCGCCGTCAGCAAAGCCATCGCCCATTTTTACGCTTTTGGCAAATGCTGTTAATGAATCACATATTTCTTTGTATATAGAACGATGCACATACAAGCGCTTCATAGCAGCACAAGTTTGGCCGTTATTAATGAAGGCCCCCCAAAAAAGACCCGGTACAATTTCATCTGGGTTACAGTCACCCAGTACGATTCCCGCATCGTTACCGCCTAACTCCAAAGTTAAGTTTTTGAGGCTTTTAGATGAAGAAGACATGATTTTTTTGCCAGTATCTGTCGAGCCTGTAAAGACGATTTTATTGATACCTATGTGATCAGATATCGCCGCACCAAGCTCGTCACCGCCGGCTATACTGTTGACTACACCCTTCGGAAGTACCCTGTTGATTAGCTCAATCATACGTAATGTAGACAATGGAGTATAAGGCGAAGGCTTACAAACAACGGTGTTGCCAGCTAAAACGGCTGGGATAATGTGCCAAATAGCAATCATAACAGGCCAATTCCACGGCGTAATAGACGCCACGACACCAATAGGGCGACGATGCAGCTCAATGTGTCCATTCTCATCATCTTGAAGCACTTTTACCGGTAGTTCTAAGCTTGCTGTGTAACGAGTCCAAGCAACAGCGCCGCCCATTTCAAACATAGAGCCAAGAGGTGCGCCGATAGGCTTGCCTTGCTCTTGAGTGATGATACTTGCCAATTCTTGGGAATGTGTTTCCAGAGTGTCTGCGATTTGATTAATGTATTGCTGACGTTTCGCGTAAGGTGTTGTAGACCAAGAAGTAAACGCCTTTCTGGCTTCTTTGATAATCGAATTCAGGTCTTCTATTGAGGCTTTCGGTGATTCGCCAACAGTGGCCATAGTCGATGGGTTGATAACAGAGAAAGTGTCGGCTGTGACTAGTTTCTCGCCGCCACTCATTAATGAATATGTCGTCATAATATACCTTCTATTATTTTTATCGTTGGGTTTTGTATTGTTTAAAATGGCCGTAATACCAAGAAGGAAGGGGCGAATAAGCCGTTAAATCGCGCTTATTCGCCGCTACTTTTGTTTATTTCTATTTTTCCACTGTCTCTGCTGGCAGATTAAGTGTTGGTGTTTGGCTAAAGAAATTCCACGGTTTGAGCATGGCGTGCACGTACTCTGTTGGCATCATTGGCCATTCTTCTGCACGCGCAACGTGCGTCGCTCCTGTTGTGATCCACAATACATTGTCTTTATTTTGAATAGACTCATTATCCTCAATGAACACTTTCAAACCGGTATCCGTTTTAGCACGGTTGGGGTAAGTGCCTTCTGGGAAGCGTTCTTCAGGTTTGTAATTGGTGACCCATATTTGCTTATCCATAAAGCTCACACGTTTGAATATCCATTCATCCTTGCTAAAGAGAGCCCCTTTGGCAATGGGATGAGTACCTCCAGCAAATGGAATGATTTGGTAGGAAACAGGGTTGCCCATACGGTTTTCTTTGTTTGGGTTACTCATTAAGCGAATGGTGGATGGGTCGAATTTTTGAGAGGCTTCTTGCTCGTTTTTCACGGTATGTTGATTGACGACCATAACGCTTTTACGTGGGCCTCCAGAGGTGTTTTTTTCAACGGCAGGATTGAGTTCTACCAGCGAATTTTTTTCACCATCAACATCTAGATCTAAACGGAAGTTGTAAATGTGTTGGTGCGTAGTACCCACAATATTGTGATCGATCAGTGTGCCGTAACGAGTGTCATCTTTTGCGGTAGCATCATGCATGGTTTTGGTTTTTACACCTTTGACGGCCTCGATACCAGATGCACCAACATCTAGTTTTATCGTACCATTTGCTAGCAACACCCAATCAAACATGTAGTCATAGTTGCCTATGGTACTTACCCAGCGAACCACAAGCTCTCTGCGTGCTCGACTTTGATTTCCTGCTCCGCTTCCTAACATTTCATTGTGTTTGTATTCTGGGCCGGCATAGCGTTCGAATATTGCGATGGCATTAGGGATCGTATAAGGCGCGCCGCTATTATCAGCTAAGGTTGCTGGTAATAATTTGGCATTAGGTGGAACGTCAGTACCTAGCTCAAGAGGAGAGGTGAGGCCACCCATGCCGTAATCCCCCGAATCTAGATAAGCTTTAAAATACCAGCCAATGTCTGGATCGCCGTAAGGAACAATCATGCCGCCTAGGGAGCCTTCGTACATGACTTTGCGTTTGGTGCCTTGATCGTTATAAGTCAAAGTCGAGAGAACAGGACCAACACGTGGATCAAGCTTTAGATGGAAATCCCAGTTTTGCCAATGGATCGTGTTGCCAGAAATCTTGTAATTCGTACCTTTAGGCTCTGAAATGACAATCGGTTTTACGGATGCCTTATTTTTCTGATCGCGTCCATCATAAGGGTTTGGTTTCATTGGAACAGGGATCACTCCGCTGTCTTCAATTTTTTCAATGGATTTGGTTTCAAGGTTAACAACTGCGACTAGGCCTTCAATAGGATGTGCCCAAAAATTGCCATCTCCAATGTCTAAATAAGAGACAATTTTTAGTAGGCGATCGTCTTCTTTTAGTCCATCTTCGCCGTTAAAAAAACCGACAGTTAATGGTGTTGCCACGACCTCTTTAACATTGGTTATACCTCGTTTTTTAAGCGCCTCAGCATATTCTTTGCTGTCTTCTATGATTTCTTGGGCAGAAATAAAGTCATCCCAGATCACCATGCCGTGAACATCTTTGATTGGTTGCCAACGAGTAACCGCTTTTGTTTCTAAATTGACGGTACCTTCAATGACTTGTTTGCCATCTAAGATAGTAAAGTTAGCCAGGCGCTGGAAATGTTCTTGTTGTCCAAATGACCATGCCCAAACTTTGCTTTTTTCTGGCTCTGCTAATTTGATTTCAGTAAAGCGTAGATTGCTGCGGAAGTATTTGGAAGTCTGAACGGTTTGCTGAGTTAAGGTTATTTCTGTTTGAGATAATGGGTCTAAAGGGTGTTGTGCGTCACTGATAGAAATAGTTTGAGGAACATATTCTTCAAAGAGTTCATTGGCAAACCCGCTTTCTACTAAAAGATTGCCATGCTCTAGTTTTATAGGGGCATCAAGATAGATTTTCTTGCCGTTTACTTCGGCTTCCATCGCACCAACTTTAATACAGGCATGCACTTTATTTAATGCAATGTGTACTTCTTTTGCGGTCTTATCGTAGAAAAAAGCAGCGCCAGAGCTTTTGAGCGAGTCCTCAATTTTTATATAGTCGGGGGTTCCTCCATGGGCAATTACAGTATTACTAGTAACGAGAGAAAGAGCTGCAACGGCAGCGGCTATGATGGTGTTTTTTTTATTATTCATCGATTGCTCCAATGTGTTTTCACAATATTTGTAACCCCTCCATTCAAAGAGAATTACACAATCGAGTATTGTAAAAAACGGAACGTTATCGATATTTATTAAACAGACTAGCCCTATCAAGGAATAAGGCTAGTTGTAGGAGTGGTATTTACTGCTTATAGGAAGGATTTTGTTTTTCGATAATGCGTTTCATGGCGGCAAACACATCTTCACCCGCACCATATTTAGGGTCCAATGGCAGTGAGTCTGCTGTACATTGTCGACAAATATCTTCAGGAATTTCTCGTACTTTGCCCATGGACATAGACGCCAACTGCACTTCACACGCACGATTGACTAACCACATTAAAGAGAAAGCTTGGGCCAATGTTGCCCCCATAATGACAGGGCCGTGGTTACGGAGCATTAAAATAGGGTTTCCATTGGCGCTGTCTAAAATTCGTTGGCCTTCCTCCATATGAAGGGTGATGCCTTCGAAGTCGTGGTAAGACACTTTGTCGTAAATTTGTGCGGAGTAGAAGTTGCTGTAAGAAATACCTTCTTCTAAACAGCAGACAGCCAATGTCGGCGTGGTATGAACGTGCATAACACAATGCGCGTCCTCTACTTTGTCATGAATCGCACTGTGAAAGGTAAAGCCAGCTGGGTTGATTGGCCAATCTGAATGACCAATGATATTGCCTTTTAAGTCTACTTTTACAAGGTTAGAAGCTGTTACTTCACTGTAATGTAAGCCAAAAGGGTTGATTAAGTAGTGATCATTTTCCCCAGGTACACGAAGCGAAATGTGGTTGTAAATGGCTTCATCCCATTTGAGGTAGGCAAAAATCCGATACATAGCGGCCAAATCCACTCGAGTTTTCCACTCGGCATCACTAAATCGACTGGGTTGTTCAAAATAACGCTTAGTTGAAGACATACTGCTCTCTTTTTATGATTGTTTATGGATAGGCTAAATAAAAAACAGGCTATAAAAAACAACAATAAATATGGTGTGGCTCAATGATTTTTATGTATCCATGGCAATGATGAATAGTAAGCAACCAAAGTGGCATCACATAAAAAGCTAATTGGTGTAGAAACGAGTACATTTTTAGGGTTGTCTGATCATGAATGATTTACACAGTGTCTTGTGATTCGTTCGGATATGGTTTGAGTCAAGATGAGGTGAAAGCAGGTATTAAACGGCCACATAAAGCCACTTTAGGTCAATTAATGTTATGTGGAGGGTAGGCATGGGGTACGATTATTCCCCACAAACGACTTTATTGAGCGCGGTAACTTCTTCTATAAAAGAAGTAACAAGAGCCGAGTGGGGGGCGGAGCGTTGGCAGGGGGAATTGCTCATTATTTAATTCTAGTTTTTAATTCTGTGCTCATTCGTTTGCCTTAAACAGTGGTGTTTCAGACAGGAAACCCTATCTTCTGAAATATCCTCCTCGGTCACTGTCAGGTTTGCCGCGATAATTTTTTGTCTTGCCGTGCTCTGCGGCTTTCAACGCTTGCTTTTCTCGCACGCGTTCAGCATCTTCAAAACTCAGTTCAGCTGGCTCGCGGGGTGTCTGGCCTTCAGGGATAATTCGTTTCCTAGGTGGCAGGTCAAATTGCTCTGATGAAACGCGCGGCAGATTTTTATATTTATACAGATAGAATATTTCTACTTTTTCCCGCGCCCAGTCGGTTTTTTTGAGAAATTTCACACTGGATTCAATGCTCGGGTTAGTCTTTAAACAGTTGATGT
>CAXBGJ010000151.1:0-8392 GCA_963975045.1 uncultured Marinomonas sp.
TTAAGCCGATCGCAATTTCTCCTTTGTTGTTTATCGCGCCACTGGAGCAGCAAGTGCCTAACGTGCCGAATCGTGTTCCCTTGGCACCGCAAGAGTGGGCAACAATCCCGATGATTTTGTCTGAAAGCGGTGTGTCGAGAACCCGCGTAGACGAATGGTTTCGTCAGCATGGCATTACGCCAAAGATCTATGCTCAGGTGACGGGTAATGAGGCGATTGTGAGCATGGTGAGTTTGGGCTTTGGGATTGGTGTGGTGCCAAAAATCGTGCTTGATAACAGTCCATTGAAGGACAGGGTACAAGTGTTGGACGTTAGACCAGAGCTTGAGCCTTATGATATTGGTTTGTTTGCGCTGAAAAAGGGTTTAAAAAATCCGATGGTTGAGGCTTTTTGGAGCTTGATGGAAGAAGAGGGCTAATCTCGTTTCCATACGTTTTGTTAAAACGCTGCGTATAAAAATGCCTTTCAAGTAAATACATTGAAAGGCATTTTTTTTTGCTTTAAAACAGATTATTTTTTATTAATGGAAAGGCTTATTTCCAACCAGCTTGGTCCATTAATTTAACTGCTTGACGATTATTTTCGCCTAATACACTCAATGAAACATCATCAGATTTGAAGTCGCCAAATTTTGCTAGGCTTTTTGGTGGCGCAATACCTTCCACAACTGGATATTCGTTGTTGACGTGAGCGTACCATTCTTGGCTCTGAGTATTTGTTAAAAACTCGATCAGTTGCTTAGCATTGTCTGTGTTTTTAGAGGATGCCGTGATACCAATGCCACTTACATTGACGTGAGCGCCACGCTTGTCAGCAGCTTGGTTTGGCCAGAACAGATTTAATTTTTCAAATACGGCACGATCTTCTGCTTTATCACTTGAACCTAAACGACCAAAGTAATAGGTGTTAGCAACGGCTATGTCACACACGCCAGCTGCAGCGGCTTTTAGTTGATCAGTATCGCCACCTGCTGGTGGACGGGCAAAGTTAGCGACGAGACCTTTCATCCATTCGAGCGTTTCAGCTTCGCCATTCGCATCAATCATAGAAGCAACAAGTGATTGGTTGTAAATATTGCTTGAAGAACGAATACAGATTTGCCCCTTCCATTTCGGATCAGCTAAATCTTCGTAGGTAGACAAGTCGTCAGCAGACACTTTTTCAGGATTGTAATAAATCACACGAGCACGCTGAGAAAGACCATACCAGTAGCCGTCACGATCATGAAGATGGTCAGGAACTACTTTATCTAGATGTTTTGTTTTGAAAGGCTGAAGTACACCGGCTTCTTTTGCTCGATATAGACGACCTGCGTCAACCGTAATGAACACATCGGCTGGGCTAGCAGAACCTTCTGATTGCAAACGACTCAACAACGCATCTGCACTACCTGTAATTAGGTTTACTTTTACGTTATTTTCTTTTGAGTAGATGTCTAAAAGTGGAGCGATAAGTGCTTCACTACGAGCGGAATAGACGTTTACTTCACCACTTGCGTGAACAGAAAAACTGCTCACAGTGAGTAGCGATACAGCTAATGCAGAAGCGCTTTTATTAAAGGAATGAAGTGGCATTTTTAAGGTTGGACGTTTCATTATTGGTACCTATTTACAGTGAAAAAATTCGTAGTGTGAATGAATTATATCTCTCGTAGACAGATACTAATAGAAATCGTTCCCGTTATCATTGTTTTTTACTGTTCGGTTTTATCAATTTTTTAAAATGACGGTATGACTGAGCGTATTTAAACAAAAGATTATAGCCAGCAAGCGCGCAGCATTTTATGACGGATATACGGGGCAAACGCAATTACGACCATTGAATTTTGCGTCATACAGTGCCCTGTCTACCATTTCTAGGGTATGTTCTAGCTCAATCATGGGATCTAGTTCAATGACACCAATAGACAGCGTAATACGAACCTCTTGTTGTTTGATCAAAAATGTATTTGTCGACACCCCTTTGCATATATTTTCGGCCATCTTAAATGCGCTGTGTATGTCTGTGTCTTGCATTAGAATATAAAACTCTTCACCACCTATGCGAAATAGTTTGTCTGTTGATCGTAAATGATTGTGTAACCATTCAGCGATTAGTTGAAGCGCTTGATCTCCGCCGCCGTGACCAAACCGATCATTGATGTGTTTAAAAAAGTCCACGTCTAGTGTCATTAGACTCAGAGGGGCATTTGAATTCTTTTGTTGTTTGATCTCATCATGAATGATGAGGTCAAATTCTCGACGATTGGCGGCGCCTGTTAAAGGATCTGTACGAGTCGCTTTGTCTAATTGGCGTATGAGTTGATTGCGCTCAGTAATGTCTAGCATCACACCAACTTGCCCTAGAGCTTGGCCATTGGAATCGGTGAAAACAGCCTTATTAAATTCTATCTCGTGAGTTGAGCCATCAGCGAATCGTACTTCTGCTTCATAGTACTGAGTACCGCCTTTAGCTAATAACTGACAATCTGCCTCGTGATAGGCATCAGCAAGGTGTTTCGGCGCAACGTCATACACTGAGTGGCCTATGATTTTTTCACGAGCAAAGCCGATAAATTGACAAAATGCAGTGTTGCAGCCTCGATAAATGTGGAGGTGATCTTTAAAGAAGAGAGGAACAGGTATGGCATCGATGATCACTTGCAAAACGTCATCATCAGGACGATCAGAGCGAGCTAAAGCAAACTGTGATAGTTCTGATATTAACCAGCTGACAGTGTGTTCGTCGTCATGGCTAAAACAATTTACCGCGCCTCTTTTTATCCATTCAATACTCGCTTCCATGCTCCATTTTTCTACAATTATGATCGTTTTTCTAGAGGCCAAAAGAGGACCATCAGTGGCTTTTAAGTCATTTTCTGAAAGTAAGATAATAGAGGAAACAGGGCTGTCATCAATGCGTTCGACAGGTTGCCATTCGACAGTATATCCATGAGCGGATAACTGCGAGGCTAATTGTGCCTTACATGATGTTAATTTAGTGGAAAAATAAAGGGTTGGAAGGCTCATTAAGGCTCATTTATTATATTTGATGATAAATATCCTCTCACAGGAGTGTGCGATTGTGTAATAAAATGTAGATCATTTTTGTTAATATTTCAGGCATTTTTGCCTAATCTATTTGTGCTTGTATAAGTTGTAGCGAAAAGACGATCACTCCGAGCCGAAATGTCCATAAACATCCATATTTCCCTATTCCGTTATTGTCGAAAAAATGGACAATAGTCATCTTCTTTTATACTCACACTTCTACAGGTCATCATGATAGCAACTCTTTCTTCTGAGGATACGGTCTCTCGCCGTATTCAATATTTGCGTGTTTTTGTATTGGGTTTTAGTGCCTTTATTTTTAATACCACAGAGTTTGTTCCGGTTGGTTTGTTGTCAGATATCGCGCAGAGTTTTTCCGTGTCGCCTGCTCATGTGGGTTGGATGTTGACAGTTTATGCATGGGTTGTGGCTTTGATGTCCCTGCCAATGATGCTGCTGACGCGTAAGCTAGAGCGCAAAACCTTGTTAATATGGCTGTTCTCGTTGTTTATTGTCAGCCATATATTATCGGTGGTGGCATGGAATTTTACGATCTTATTAATCAGCCGGATTGGTATCGCGTTGGCACACGCGTTATTTTGGTCTATTACTGCGTCGATTGCGATTCGTGTAGCCCCGCAGGGTAAGCATACGTTTGCCTTGAGTGTACTGGCGACGGGAACGGGACTTGCCATGGTATTGGGTGTGCCAGCAGGGCGTATTATTGGTCAACTTTTTGGCTGGCGTACTACGTTTGCCTTTATTGCCATTGTCGCTTTAATCATCATGTTGGCCTTGTATCGTTTGCTGCCGAATTTACCCAGTTTGTTTTCAGGTTCGTTGAGCAAAGTTCCAGAAGTGTTGCGCAATCGTGTCTTGCTTGGCATGTATCTGTTTATTTTCATTATATTTTCGGCCCATTATACGGCTTACAGCTATATTGAACCGTTTCTAAGCGAGATTGGTCTGGCGAGTGGCGGTTTTACCACGCTGATTTTACTGTTGTTTGGTATGGCGGGCATTGTCGGTAGTATATTATTTGGCTGTTTTGGCGAAAAATTGAACAGTTTGATGATGATTTCCAGTGTCGTAGCAATGTCTTGCTGTATGGCCTCGTTGTATTTTGTGGCTGCGAATACGCCTTTATTGGTGATCAGCGTTTTGTTCTGGGGTGCATCAATCATGATTATTGGTTTAAGTATGCAGATCCGAGTATTGAATGTGGACCCGACGGCATCTGATATTATTATGTCTTTGTATTCCGGCATTATTAATCTTGGTATTGGCGCGGGTGCGCTGATTGGCGGTCAAATTATCCACTATGCGGGTTTGGCGAACGTTGGCTTTATAGGCGCTTTGCTTGGCGCGTGTGCGCTGGCGGTGTCTTTATTACGACGAATAAGGGACGTGGTTGCTTAGTTATCTTTCATCTCTTTTATATCATCGATATGCGTTGCTTGGTTTCGACCTTGGTTTTTCGAATAATAAAGTGCCATGTCGGCTTTTTTCATCAGAGTGTCTATGTCGGAGACCTCTCCTTTGGCTCTGGTGACAATGCCGATACTGATTGTGATTCTATCTGAGATCTCGCTCATGCTGTGCTTTATGTTCGCTAGTCTTATGGCTTGCATTATATTTTGTGCAACAAGGTTTGACTCTTTCGCCGTTTTGTTTGGAAGTATGGCGACAAACTCTTCCCCCCCATAACGAGCAATCAAATTTGTACTGCTTTGGATCGTATGACTTAACATCATCGCGATTTTTTGTAAGGCCTCATCCCCACTAACATGCCCATATGTGTCGTTGTATTGTTTGAAAAAATCAACGTCTATGAGCACAACCGATAGATCGATTTGGAGGGTTCTGTCATTAGACAGTTCGTAGAATAAGCGTCGATCGAAAGCGCGCCGGTTGGCGATGTTGGTGAGACTGTCTGTTAGCGACAGAGTTTCGAGACGTTGATTTTGTGTATTAATGGTGTCTGAAAATTGATCAAATGCGTGAAACAGTTCATCAATTTCATCCTTACTGGAATGAGAAAGAATAGGCTCTGTTGTCATATTACGTATTTTTCGGGTCAATATTCTAAGGCGTTTTATGGCATGGGTATAAAGTGCCAAAATGGTACATATCATTGCCGCCAACAATATAAAACCACCCATAAACCATGCTTCTTGGGTATACATGCCATTCGAGAGGGTTAGAACCTCATCTTTCAGGTACTTGTTTTTATTCAGTGAGAACTGATTTGCAACGTTGCTGTAGTCGCTGATTAAATTTCGAATGAAATACTCTCTACCACGCGTGCGGCCAATCATTTTAAGGTGATTAGCCTGCAAATTAAGAAGCCCCTGATCGCTCATTAGAAGCTCGGTTATCGCGGTATTTAATGGTGATACTTGTTTTTCTAATGCAGGTGATGTTTCTTCCACGGTAGATTCTAAATGGCTCAACTCTAATTCAATAGTGAGTTTTATTTCCTTTAGTTGATCCAGTCTGTCGGTGTCTTCTACTCTGTAGGCAAGTGTCATTAGCTCTAAAAAAGCAATTTGCCATTTGGCTTTTTGTATTTTTTCAAGGGGCGTTTGTCTGGTATTTTCTTTGTACACACTATCAGCTTGGTATTTTAGTTCCGACAGTACTTTTTGTTTTTTGGTGATTTGATCTGCGATGTCGAGCTTAGTATCAATGAGGATGTTGAGGTTGTTCATTTCCTCTTGAATGGTTTTGAGTAGACGGAATTCATTTTGGCTATAGCTGACCTTGCTAGCTTGTTCTTGGGTTTCATTGAGCTTTTTGTTGACCTCTAGCTCGGCAATTCTACGTTCTACCGGCGTATTGGAAGACGTTAATAATTCTAGGGCGGAAAAAAGTTCACTGGACTTTATTGCGCTTTGATTGGCGTTGGTCATCGCAGGGATGGTGTTGAAGGTTAAGTCATTTAATATTAACTGGGTTTGTTCTAGTCGTGTTTGTAATAAGGAGCCAACGCCAATAAAAAGCACAATGGTCATTAGTAATAAAATGGCCAGTTTTTTAATCAAGCTAAATTGTTTATAGCCTGTTTTTTTTATCGATGACGGTTTATTCATGTTTAGTTCATAGTTGAAATATCGATTATTCGTCCATCTGTTTTTGGTGAAATGACGTTTAGTTGCTGAACCTTCTCTGCCATTAAGTCAGATAGCGTGAAATTGCTGTTTTGTTGATGGTTGAGCTCTTTACTGTTTATAAGCATAGTATACCCATCTCCACCGTTAAGTAGGTAATCTAGGGTAGCGACTTTGTAAGTCTTTGTTGGATTGAGTGGCTTATTGTTGAGGGTGACTAAGAGTAAGCGCGTTCCAGCTGGACGTGTCGCATCGTATTTGATTTTAATACCAGAAATTTGAAGATATTGCCCGCTTATTGAATCTATTCCGCTTAATCCATGTTCTAACGCCGCCGTTATTTTTTGTCCTGTTAACTCTATTAATTTGAGCGTGTTGCGGTATGGCATCATGGCTCGAATGTCTTTTCTTGTCAGTATCGTGTCTTCTGGAAAAACGGTATCGCTGCGCAGCGAGCCACTATTAATTAAGCTGAGTTCAGCGCCGGTGAATTGTTTTAGTGTGTCCGCGACTAGGTCAGCAAAACCATTTTCGGCGGTGCGTAGCGTCTCTCTACGTAAATCAATAGGTGTTGTTGTCTTGCCTAATACTTCACCAAGAAGTGTATTGAGCCGATGAGAGTATTCTGTCTCTTGTTGTAAAACAGACGTTTTAGGAGCGACAGTGGTTAAATCAATTTCTGAATGTTTGATTTTTAAACTCTTTTGAGGGTTGCTCTGCTGCCAGCTGAGTTGAATCACAGCAGCATGCGTTTTGTCTTTTATAATGATGTTGTGTGGGTGATGGGGTAAACCTTGATAGGTGCCCACTTTAAAGTGTTGATCTTTATGAAGTGTAAGATCAAGCGTACCTTGCTCCAAAAGGCGATCAAAAATAGGCATGAAAACAGAGTAGTGTAAGACAATCAGATTAGCCCCTTGAGCTTTTAATTCAATGACGGCTTTGATAATGGCCTTTTCGGGCGAGGTGACTTCTATTCTGTTTGTTGGGTATTTAACGATGACGTCAGGGTTCAGAACCGAAATAAAGCCTAACTTCATGGCGCCTTTTTTTAATATGACGTGTGTTTGGATTCCTTCAGGAGGGCGGTGAGTCAGTGGGTCGTATAGATTGCTTGAGACAATAGGGAACGATGCCTCGTAAGTACGTAAGATGAGTTCATCTTCTTGGTGGCTCAATTCGCGTTTCGAGATGCCCATGACGCTTGGTTGAAGGCTGTTTAATATATCAATGATGTGGGCGCCTCTGTCTATTGTCGAAAGCATACTTGGCCCTAAGCTTTCACCTCCAAAAATGAAAAAAGTATTGGCATCTATTTTTCTATATTGATCTATAACGCTTGCTAATTGAGCGTAGTTGCCATTTTTTGTGTCATTAACGATTGGCATTTCAGCGTCAAAAATGATGGTGGCTCTTTGCTCTGCAAAGACCATGCTGTTCATTGCGAACCCTAATATCAGGAGTCGTTTTAATAGTGTTTGATGTAAGAACAGAGATTTGATCATCATGATAACTGTCCATATAGTGTGGCCTGTTAATAGAATATTGTAGCTGTCTTTCCATGACATCGAGTCAACTTTGCACATCTTTGATGTGTTTTCACTTTAGATAAAGAGAGAAGGTTTTGTAAAAATACACGCTCTCGGACGTTAGCTATACTTAATGTTGAAAGCCACCAATACCTTATTATGATGGAGAATCTGTCGATAATTGAAAGCGTGCTTTTACGATTGATTGGCCATTAATAATAATTTCTACCTCATGCAATCCGGCGTAATAAACTCTCGTTGTGATGATTTTGAAAGGGTGTTTTTTTGTCATAGAGAGGCGGCTACGAGCCGCTAACGTGGCTTTCTTCCATTTAAACACCTTAGGGGAGGTCGTGCCGTTTTTCTTTTGATGATGAATAATGTAGTCAATCATCAAGGTTTGCTCATGATCGCTCGAGGATGTTATTTCGAAGGTAAACTCTAGATTTCCATTCAACACAACCTGCTCAGAATCTAGTGTCAGTGCGTTGTTTTCTAGTTGTGGTTTACCATAACCAAACGTGGTTAAAACCTTGTTATTGCCTTGCTTAAACAGCGTTCGGCAGGCATAAAGAATGAGTTTTGTACGGTTTGAATCGGCGCCTTTTATCCACCGTTCGGCGATATCAGCTACAAGATCAGGGTGATCCTTGGCAATATCATTGAGGTTGTTGGCAACAGAGCGACGCACGTATTCTTCTGGGTCATCTTTTAGTTCTTCGA
>CAXBGJ010000152.1:0-8386 GCA_963975045.1 uncultured Marinomonas sp.
TCCGTGTCAGCGAGGGCGTATATTAAGGATCTACAGATTTTGTGCAACCCTTTTTTGATAATTATTTAAAAAAATATCAAAAAAATTTTTACCTGATTAAAGCTCTATAATGCGAAGCTCTTTAGGCATGGAGAAAGAGACATTCTCTTCACGGCCTTTTAACTCTTGAGGAACACTTCCCCCTTCAGCCACAAGGCGAGCAATCACCTCATTGACTAACACCTCTGGAGCCGACGCCCCAGCCGTTACACCTACACTGGTAACACCCTGCAACCAAGCTGTATCAATTTCGCCCGCATTATCAATAAGGAAAGCTTTCGCCCCCATACGCTCAGCAAGCTCTTTAAGACGAGTCGAGTTAGAGCTATTAACAGACCCCACAACCAAAACTAAGTGCGACTCTTTAGCTAAGGTTTTTACTGCGTCTTGGCGATTTTGCGTTGCATAACAAATATCATCTTTTTTGGGACCACGAATCATTGGGTAATGTTGACGCAACGTATCAATCACCACAGAGGTGTCATCCATAGACAAGGTAGTTTGTGTTACAAAAGCAAGGCGCTCTGGATTCTTCACAGGAAGGTCAGCCACATCATCAGGGTGCTCTACTAAATAAATAGCACCACCTTGACGACTATCATACTGCCCCATTGTTCCTTCCACTTCGGGATGCCCATCATGACCAATCAAAATACATTCCATACCATCGCGAGAATAGCGAAGCACCTCTAAATGCACTTTTGTAACCAGTGGACAGGTCGCATCAAATACTTTTAAACCACGATCTGTCGCTTCGTCTCGAACCGCTTTTGATACACCATGCGCACTGAAGATAACAATATTGTCATCTGGAACTTGATCCAATTCATCAACAAATACCGCACCACGCGCTTTTAATGATTCGACTACAAACTTATTGTGCACCACTTCATGGCGAACATAGATAGGTGCTTCAAATAAATCTAAGCACCTATTCACAATATCGATCGCCCGATCCACACCAGCACAAAAGCCACGAGGATTGGCAAGTTGAATTGCAAAACTCATGCAGCCTCCTCGATGGCAACAATCTGCACTCTAAAGGTAAGTGAGCGCCCAGCTAAGGGATGATTGAAATCAACCACCACCTCCTTCTCTTCAATATCTGCTATTACACCAGGAAGTTCGTTTTTTTTCATATCAGCAAAAGAAACCACCATACCTTCCTCTAAGTCCATAGCAAACTGTGAACGAGGCATACGCTGAAGGTTACTGGAATTATGAGCACCAAACGCTTTTTCTGGAGACATAACATAAGACGCCTCTTGACCCACCGACATACCCAAAAGAGCCAATTCAAAATCTGGCAACAAGCTTCCGTCGCCAAATACAAAACTGGCCGGCATTTGCGCGAAGTTAGAGTCAACTATTTGGCCATCTTCAAGGGACAATTCAAAATGCAGCGTTACTCGACTACTTTTTTTAACTAAATTCATTCTTTTGCCTCCTCTTGCTTCTTTGTCACCACACTTTCTAGCAACATTAAAACAACACCAATGGTAATCGCACTGTCTGCCACATTAAATGCGGGGAAATACCACGACTGCTGCCAATGAAACTGAAGAAAATCGACAACATGACCATACATCAATCGGTCATATAAATTTCCAATCGCGCCACCTAGAACAAAACTCAAAGCGAGTGATTCAAGACGATTCGTATTAGCGATCCTAATAAGGCGCCAACTAATACCAATCACAACCGCCAACGCGATCACGGAAAAAAACCAACGCTGCCAGCCCCCCGCTTCCGCCAGAAAACTAAACGCAGCTCCAGTGTTGTATCTGAGCGTTAAATCAAAAAAGGGTAATACTGGGATTTCTTGCCCATAAAACAAATTGGATTCAATCGCTTGTTTCGTCACCCAATCCACAATGAATAGAATGAAAGCCAGCGCCCACCAGCGCTGAACTCGTTTCCACATAATAAGAATCGTCATTAAGCGAAAAGGCGTTGCTCACCTTCTCCGTCTGGTAAGTTAGAAATACAGCGGTCGCATAACTCAGGATGAGCTTCACGCAGACCCACTTCTTCACGGTGATGCCAACAGCGAACACACTTGGTATTTTTACTCAACTCAACACGCACTTTAAGCCCATCAAGATCCGTCGCCACAGCCGCATCGTCCGCTTCAGACAATGGCAGAACATTGACTTCTGAAGCGATTAATACAAAACGCAACTCTTCGCCCAGAGCATTCAAAGTCGCCTGCAAAGCAGCATCACAATAAAGCGTTATTTCAGCGCTTAAGCTGGCCTTCATTTTGCCTTCGCTACGCGCCGCCTCTAACACCTTATTAGTCGCAACCTTGGCTTCTAAGACATGCGCCCAGAATTCACGTCCCATTGGCTCGTCACTCGACAATTCAACTAACCCTTCATACCAAGTTGCCAAGAACACAGATTCGCTGCGCTCACCTGGAAGTGCCTGCCAAATTTCATCCGCGGTAAAGCTCAAAATCGGTGCAATCCAACGCGTGAACGCCTCCATGACATGATACAAAGCGGTTTGTGCAGAACGACGCGCCAAACTGTCTGCTTGTGTGGTGTACTGACGGTCTTTAATAACATCCAGATAAAAGCCACCTAGGTCCACAGAGCAAAAATTCTGAATTTTTTGATTCACTGCATGGAACTGGTATTCGTTGTAAGCCGTATCTAATTCTTTTTGAAGCAACGCAGCACGATCCACAATCCAACGATCCAACGCGATCATCTCATTGGCAGGAACAAGATCTTTAGCTGGATCAAAGCCATTGAGATTCGACATCATAAAACGCGCCGTGTTACGGATACGGCGATACGAATCAGCAACACGCTTAAGGATCTCATCAGAAACTGTCATTTCTGTCGTGTAATCCGTCGCCGCTACCCACAATCGAATGATATCGGCACCCAAAGTATCCATCACTTTTTGCGGTGACAATACATTACCCAAAGACTTCGACATTTTTCGACCGTCGCCATCTACGGTAAAGCCGTGTGTTAACACTTGTTTATATGGCGGCACACCACGAATTGCGATCGATGTTTTCAAAGAAGACTGGAACCAACCACGATGTTGATCTGAGCCCTCCAAATACAAATCAGCAGGAAAGCTCAATTCTTCACGCTGATCGATAACCGAATAATGCGTTACACCTGAGTCGAACCACACATCTAAAGTATCAGTTACCTTGCTGTATTTTTCAGCATCAGCGCCCAACAACGTTTCCGCGTCCATTTCAAACCAAGCATCAATACCTTCTTTTTCTATACGCTTAGCCACTTCCTCGATCAATCGCGGCGTTTCTGGGTGAAGCTCTTGAGTTTCTTTATTGATAAATAAAGCAATAGGAACACCCCAAGTACGCTGACGAGACACACACCAGTCCGGGCTGTTATTCAACATCCCTTCCATGCGATTCTTACCCCAGCTAGGCACCCATTTCACGCCGTCTACCGCGTGTTTTGCCGCATCCAACAAACCTTCTTTGGTCATACTGATAAACCATTGAGGCGTCGCGCGGAAAATAAGCGGTGTTTTTGTACGCCAACAATGCGGATAACTGTGGAAGATCTTCGACTCAAAGACCAACGCATTGTTACGATTAAGCGCTTCTAATACCGCACCATCTACTTTATATACATGCAAGCCAGCAAATTCACCAGCGGCGTCGGTATAGACACCGTTATCTTGAACAAGATTAATTGTGCCTATGCCATTTTCACGACCGACATTGAAATCGTCTACGCCATGATCTGGTGCCGTATGCACACATCCTGTACCCGCTTCCGTCGTAACATGCTCACCCAAAATAACGGGGATATCACGCACCAAGAATGGGTGATCTAAAACAGTACCTTTTAGATCTGCACCAACAATGCGACCCACAATGCGGAAGTCAGACACACCGTAACGCGCCATCAGACCTTCAACCATGTCTTCCGCAACGATCAAACGCTCTTTGCCCAACCCCACATCAACTTGAACTAAGGCGTAGTTAAAGTCAGGATGAACAGAAACAGCCTGACTAGCAGGAAGCGTCCAAGGTGTGGTTGTCCAAATAACAACAGACACTTTACCTTCGCCTTCGACATCAGAAAATTTTGCCAATAAAGCCGCTTCATCTTGCGGTACATACCGCACATCTAAAGACAAAGATGTTTTGTCTTGATATTCAACTTCAGCCTCTGCCAATGCAGAACCACCTACCACACTCCAGTAAACTGGCTTAAAGCCTTTTACGAGATGACCATTTTCAGCAATCTTGCCCAGCGCACGAACAATGTTCGCTTCCGTTGCAAAGTTCATCGTCAGGTAGGGGTTTTTCCAATCGCCCATAACACCTAAACGGATAAAATCTTTTTTCTGCTCTTCGATTTGCGTATAAGCGTATTCACGGCATTTTGCGCGAAAATCTTTGTAAGATACTTTCGTGCCAGCCTTGCCAATAAGCTGCTCGACCTTGTGTTCAATCGGCAAACCATGACAATCCCAACCTGGAATATAAGGCGCATCAAAACCGCTGACGGTTTTTGATTTAACAATAATATCTTTGAGAATCTTATTAACTGCATGACCGATGTGAATACTGCCATTTGCGTACGGTGGGCCATCATGAAGAATAAATGTTTTTCGGCCTTTACTTACATCACGTACTTTTTGGTACAGATCCATATCCTGCCAACGCTTAAGCATTGCAGGTTCACGTTTTGCCAGATCTCCACGCATAGGGAAATCAGTGTTTGGCAAATTCAGTGTCGGTTTATAATCACTCATGGTTTATCGAATTATCCTCAAAGATCATCAGTTCACTGATTGGACAAAGAAACGCAACGCGTCTTCTTTGTCACATTGAATTTGTTTTTCCAGCGCATCTAAGCTGGTCATTTTTCGTTCTGCCCGAATAAAATAACAGAAAGTCACCTGCACGTATTGATCATACAGATCGCCATTAAAATCGAACAAATGCACTTCTAATATTGGCGTTTTACCCTCAACAGTTGGGCGCACACCAATATTCGCCACCCCGTTATGGGAGACACCATTCACCGTAAACATCACGGCATAAACACCTGAAAGCGCAGGTTTAATCCCTTTAAGATGAACATTCGCCGTAGGAAACCCCAATTTACGACCAAGCTGCTGCCCATGAATAACGCGACCACTCAACATCACCAAGTGCCCCATATTCACCTGCGCAGCTAATACATCTCCACACTCTAGCGCATGCCTAACCAACGTACTGCTGACTCGCTCACCAAGAGCATTCATCACTGATGGTGTATTCTCAACATCAAAACCATGCCCACCACCAAACTCTTGCAAGTAATCAAAATCACCTTGTCGATCACAACCAAAGCGAAAATCATCACCAACCACCAAGTGCTTCACAGACAGGCCATCCAGCAAAATTTGCTGACAAAATGCCTGAGCCGTTAATTGCTGCAGCTTAGGGTTAAATGGCATGCAGAGCACATAATCTATTCCCTGACCTTCCAACAGCCGTACTTTATCACGCAAACGCCCAATGCGACCGGGCGCTGTTTCAGGCGCAAAGAACTCTCTTGGCTGGGGTTCAAAAATCATAATCCCCGCAGGTGAATCATACTGCTTTGCTAAGGCTTTGACGCGTGCCAAAATGGCACTATGCCCTAAATGGACACCATCAAAATTGCCAATCGTCAGCACACACTCTTTATGCTTTGAACGGATATTATGAATACCGCGAATTAACTCCATAGAACCCCGTACAAAACAATTAAATCCAGCGTCAAAAAATAACCGGGATTATATAGCAGTTAGCAAGATGAAGGTAGGCCAGAACTTACACAAGCAGTGCAAACCACAATTCAAAATAAAAAACGCACTAAAAATACCTAATGCTTCAAAATAGAAGGACGTAACCCCGCCGCGACCGCGACCACGCAATACACAAACACACCGCAAACGACAACCATCAAGGTACAACCAACTCGATACAAATCGTCCATTTGCGTCCACTGCCAACCCTGTTGCAAAAACAGATACAAGCAAACACCCAACGCAACCGTCGCACTCAACACGATACGCAACAAACGACGCCATTGAGCAGAAAACACATGATATTGTTTCTTATACAGCCCGCGCCAAAGCAAAAAAGCATTCAAGCCTGCCGACAAACTTGTCGCGAGAGCTAACCCAACATGCCCCAACGGCCATACTAAAATCAGGTTAAGAACCATATTAGAGACCATCGCGATAATACCGATGCGCACAGGCGTTCTGGTATCCTGCCTTGCATAATACCCTGGCGCCAACACTTTAATCAGCATCATAAACACCAACCCCAGCGAATATGCCTGCAAACTCCGCGCAGCCATCTGCACATCGTTTACCGTCAATTCACCTCGGTAAAAAATGGTCGCAATCAAAGGCTCAGCTAACATAAAAAGAGCAAGAGACGACGGAATAGCAATTAATAATAAAATACGCAGCGCCCAATCCAATGTATCAGAAAATTTTGTCGACTCACCCCCCGAAAAACTGCGCGACAAAGAAGGTAAAATGACCGTACTGATTGCGATCGCAAAAATACCCAAGGGCAGTTCATACAATCGATCCGACAAATACAACCACGTGATACTGCCAGTTTGCAGAAAAGACGCTAACACTGTATCCAGTAACAAATTAATTTGACTGACCGATACACCAAATAGCGCCGGCCCCATCAAGAGCAAAATACGTTTAACACCGGGATGACGAAAACCCAACGTTGGCATTGGCAACAAGTGCAGCTTAGCCAAAAACGGCACTTGAAACAGCAACTGAATCAAACCCGCAAAAAACACCCCCCAAGCGACGGCGGTTTCCGCTTGAGCCGCCGAACGAGCAAAAAACAGGGTTGCAATGATAAGAGAGATGTTCAAAAAAATAGGCGTAATGGCGGGGACGGCATACTCTCCATAAGTATTTAAAATACCACCAGCCAATGCCGTTAATGAAATGAACAACAAATAAGGGAATGTAATCGTCAGCAACTCAGCCGTTAAAGCTGATTGCTCAGAACCAGCAGAAAAGCCCGGAGCAAACACATACACCACCCAAGGAGCGCATAACATAAACAGCACAGTCACAAACAACAACACCAACGCAAGCGACCCTGACACCGCTGCCACCAAAGCGCGAATCTCGGCTTTCGTTTCATTAACACGGTAATCACTTAGAACAGGGACAAAGGCTTGAGCAAAAGCACCTTCGGCAAACAATCGTCGAAAAAAATTAGGGATTTTAAACGCCACATAAAACGCATCTGCGCTGCCACTCGCCCCTAAAACATAAGCCAAGGTGGCGTCTCTCACCAAACCCAAGATACGAGAAAGAAAGGTACAAATAGAAACTAAGACACCAGAACGCAATAAAGACAAAGACTTACGCCCTTTGCCAGAAGAGGTATTTATTTCAGACATACAATCCCATAACGCAGCCAATAAAAATATCGCCCAAGAATAACACCTGCAGATACGGTAACGCAGCCAAATATATAAACTCATTTCCCTAATATTTGTATAATAGGGTTGTGGCAACGCTAAAAACTGGTAAAATCCGCCGCGAGATTTTAAAGTTTAAACTTGACATTAATTTCATGACGCAGCAGAGTGCTGAGTCATTTCTTATTCCAAAAATTAAAGGAGCCAGACCGTGGCAAATTCCGCCGGTTCAAAAAAACGCGCGCGCCAAGCTGTTAAAAGCCGCGCTCACAATGGTAGCCTTCGTTCAATGGTTCGTACATACTTGAAAAAAGTAGATGCGGCTATCGAAGCAGGCAATCAAGCTGACGCACAAGCAGCTTACGTTCTAGCAACTTCTAAGCTAGACAAAGCCGCTGATAAAGGCCTATATCATAAAAACAAAGCAGCTCGTCATAAGAGCCGCTTGAGTGCTAAAATCAAAGCACTGGCCTAATACCTATAAAAAAACCGGCACATGCCGGTTTTTTTATATCTTTTCATCGCGCTGATATCTAAAAGCAACTAACTAAATAGAATAACCAACCACACAACCGCCGCAAAGAACAACGCCAACATAACAGCGGCAGAACCTAAATCCTTTGCTCGCCCAGAAAGCTCATGATGCTCATGACTAATCCTATCAACAACCGCTTCAACACTTGAATTCAGAGTTTCCACAATTAGCACCATACCAACGGAAAAAATAAGTAACGCTCGCTCCAGCCCGCTGTCACCAAGCCAGATAGCAAAAGGCAAAGAAATTAAAAATAAACACACCTCTTGGCGAAAGGCCGCTTCGTGTTTCCACTGCGCCCGCAACCCCTGTGATGAATACTTTAAAGCACTCAATACTCGATCTAAACCCAACTTTCCCG
>CAXBGJ010000153.1:0-8341 GCA_963975045.1 uncultured Marinomonas sp.
CTTGGTCTATTTTGTCATTAACTTTGGCAACTTTTGTTATTGAGAGAAAAGCGCTTATAGAGGAACCTTTCTAGCATAAGCAGTTCCTATTGGAACGGATGAAATAAAACAATAAGAGGTCATAGGCCATGCCTGAATATAAAGCGCCCTTGCGCGATATCAAATTTGTTACTGAAGAGGTTCTCGATTTTCATGGACATTACGCTAAGTTAGCCGGTGCTGAAGAAGCAACACCTGATATGGTAGCGGCTATTTTAGAAGAGGGCGCAAAGTTTGCTGAGCGTGTACTTTCTCCTCTTAACCGTGTTGGTGATCAGCAAGGTTGTCAGTTCAAAGACGGTGTGGTTACGACTCCTGACGGTTTCAAAGAAGCGTATCAGCAATATGTTGAAGGTGGTTGGCCATCTCTTTCTCATCCAGAAAATGTCGGCGGGCAAGGTCTACCTGACTCACTTGGTATGATGGTGACTGAAATGATCGCCACCTCTAACTGGTCGTGGGGCATGTATCCAGGCTTGAGTCATGGTGCGATGAATACGATTGAATCGCATGGTACGGATGAGCAAAAACAAACATACCTAACGAAACTGGTATCTGGGGAATGGACAGGCACTATGTGTTTGACTGAATCTCATTGTGGTACTGACCTTGGTATGATGAAAACCAAAGCGGAACCGCAAGCGGATGGTAGTTACGCCATTACGGGAACGAAAATTTTCATTTCTGCTGGTGAGCATGATATGGCTGGCAATATTGTCCATATCGTTTTGGCTCGTCTACCAGATGCGCCTGCTGGCACAAAGGGGATTTCGCTTTTCATTGTGCCAAAATTCAGTGTTGATGAATCAGGTGAAAAAGGCGAACGTAACCAAGTTTCTTGTGGCTCGATTGAACATAAAATGGGCATTCACGGCAATGCAACATGTGTGATGAATTTTGATGGCGCGAAAGGCTTTTTAATAGGTGAAGCGAACCGTGGCTTGAACTGCATGTTTACCTTCATGAATACCGCACGTATTGGCACGGCACTTCAAGGTTTGGCACATGCTGAATGGGCATTGCAAAACTCGGTTGCGTACGCCAAAGACCGTTTGCAAATGCGTTCTTTATCTGGACCAAAAGCACCAGAAAAAGCGGCAGACCCTATTATTGTTCACCCTGATGTGCGTCGTATGTTGCTGACACAAAAAGCGTTTTCAGAAGGTGGTCGAGCATTGATTCATTATTGTTCTATGCTGGTAGATACAATGAAAAGAGGTTCTGCAGATGAAAAAGCGGAAGCCGATGAATTAATGTCTCTGCTTACACCGATCGCAAAAGCCTTCTTAACCGAAACTGGTTTCGAATCAGCAAACCAAGGGCTACAAGTATTCGGTGGACACGGTTATATTGCAGAATGGGGTATGGAGCAAAACGTACGAGATTGCCGTATTTCTATGTTATATGAAGGAACAACCGGTATTCAGGCGTTGGATTTATTGGGTCGTAAGGTACTTATGACGCAAGGTGCTACTTTACGTCGTTTCACCAAAATCATTCATAAATTTTGTAAAGAACACAAAGGTGATAAACGCCTTAAGTCTTACATCTCTGCGCTAGATAAAGTGAATAGTGAGTGGGGCGATGCTACGATGAAAATTGGTATGAAAGCCATGCGTAATAAAGACGAAGTCGGTGCCGCATCTGTGGATTATTTGATGTTCTCTGGCTACGTTGTATTAGCTTATTTCTGGGCGCGTATGGCGGTAGTAGCACAAACAAAACTAGACGAAGGTACAGACGAAGTCGGTTTCTATACGGCGAAATTACAAACTGCGACTTTCTACTATGAGCGTTTGCTGCCTCGTACCAAGGCGCATGCCGAAGCCATGCTTTCTGGTGCTGATAATTTACTAGCAATGGACGTAGATAACTTTCTATTTCTTAACGCTTAGTTGCTAATAGAAAAGAATGATAACGAGATTAAACATGTGAAATAGACATGTTATTTTAAACCGATTAAAGGGTCAGAATTATGAGCGAAGCAAAAGCAGTATTTGAATCTATGTTGGGTCGTTTTGATGCAGATGAAGCGGATGATATGGAGGCGGTGTTTCAATTTGACTTAGACGATGCTGACAACTATCACTTAATCATCGCTGATGGGAAATGTGCGATGGTGGAGGGGGAGAACGATGACCCAACCGTTACGTTAAGTATGGACCTAGACACACTCAAAGAGGTCATGAGCGGTGAATTAGACGGTATGGCTGCTTTCATGCAAGGTAAAATTCGAGCTGAGGGTGACATCATGTTGTCAACCAAGTTAACTCAAATTTTCCCGCTGTAGGTTTTAATGGTTGCAACCTTAATTGCTTTAAAGCTCAACTACATTTTGCGTAGTTGAGCTTTTGTACTTACCTACTTCTCCTAAATAAAAAAAACAAAGGAGCTTTATATGACAATGGATACTTCTGCTCATAGCAATCTATACATGGGGAAAGCCCCAGGTAGTTATTTACCAGACTCACTTAACCCGCACGGCTATCAGTCGTTAACGGATGTCTTGGCCTTAGCAACGAAAAAATATGCAGATCGTGCGGCTTTCACAAGTGTTGGTCAAACCATTACTTATCGTGAATTAAATGAAAAATCGGATCAATTCGCAGCGTATATCCAACATCAGACGGACTTAGAGGTAGGCGATCGAATTGCGATTCAATTGCCCAATGTTATTCAATACCCTGTTGTATTGTTTGGTGCGCTAAAGGCCGGTTTGATTGTGGTCAATACCAACCCATTGTATACCGCAACAGAGCTTGAGCATCAGTTCAACGATGCGGGTGTAAAAGCGCTGGTTGTGTTTGCTAACATGGCGCACAACGTTGAAAAAATTCTCGCGAAAACCTCGATCAAACATCTAATTATTACTGAAATCGCTGACTTTCATCCACCACTAAAACGCCTTCTGGTGAATTCTGTTGTTAAGTATGTGAAAAAAATGGTTCCTGCTTATCGTCTCCCTAGCGCCCTAACACTTAATGAAGTGTTGGCTAAAGGAAAAGGAAAAACGGTTACCAAAGTCAAAACTACACCGGATGAAGTTGCGGTATTGCAATACACGGGCGGTACAACGGGTGTAGCAAAAGGCGCCATGCTTACGCACGCTAATTTAATCTCTAACATGTATCAATTGAGCTCTAGATTAATTTCGATTATTGATGAGAAAGAAGAGGTGTATATTGCGCCTTTGCCTCTTTATCATATCTATGCATTTTTGATACATGGTTTAACATTACTAGAGCGCGGTGCTCATAGTGTTCTTATTCCCAATCCGCGAGACTTGCCTGGCTTTGTGAAAGAGCTTAAAAAATGGCGCTTTACCGGCTTCTGCGGCCTTAATACTTTGTTTGTTGGGCTGTGTAATAACGCAGATTTTCGTGCCTTAGACTTCTCAAGCCTTAAACTCACATGTTCTGGCGGTATGCCGCTGACACATGCAGCCGCTAATGAATGGAAAAAAGTGACAGGTTGCCAAATTGTAGAGGGTTATGGCTTGACCGAAACATCGCCAGTTGTGTCATTTAATCCAATAGGGAAAGAGCGCATTGGGACGATTGGTCTTCCGGTGACTGAAACAGACATTAAGATTCAAGGAAGAGATGGATCTACGTTGCCAGAAGGTGAATCTGGTATGTTGTGCGTGCGCGGGCCTCAGGTAATGAAAGGGTATTGGCATCGTGAAGAAGCGACCCGGGAAGTCATGACAGAAGATGGTTTTTTAATCACCGGTGATATTGCCATGCAACATCCAGATGGTTACTTACAAATAGTTGATCGCGCCAAAGACATGATCATAGTGTCAGGTTTTAATGTGTATCCGACGGAAGTGGAAGATTGTCTTTCATCGCATCCAGCAATTCTAGAATCCGCCGCCATTGGTGTGCCAGATGACAAAGCGGGTGAGGCGGTAAAAGCGTTTGTCGTGTTAAGAGCGAATGCTGAAAAGCCAGATGTAAAAGAATTAAGAGCTTACTGCAAAGAGCATTTAGCGGCCTACAAAGTGCCTAAGTACTTTGAAATCAGAATGGAACTACCAAAAACAAACGTTGGTAAAGTACTGCGTCGAGCTTTGCGAGAAGAAGAGCAAGCTCAAGTTTCATGATCATAGCGCCTTTTAGCCAGTAACAGGAGAGCAATCATGACGCAGGTTAAGCGTAAGTTAATGCATCGACGTTGTATCGAATCCTATGGGTTCTTACGCGATGATGGCTTGTGGGACATTGAAGCCAATATGAAAGACATTAAGTCTTATCATGTGAATCGTGAGTTTGATGGTAGTTTGGTGCCCGAGGGTAGCCCATTTCATGATATTTCCGTTACGTTAACACTGGACGACACCTTCTTGATTAAGGAGGTTGTTGTCTCGATGGACGCTTTTCCTTTCCCGAGCTGTGGTGGCGCTGTTCCCAGTTTTGATGTGCTCAAAGGTACGCGTATTGGAGCGGGTTGGAACCGCTGGCTGAAGGAAACATTCAGCGGTAAGGTCGGTTGTACTCATGTCTTGGAACTTTTTCCCGTGGTCGCAACGACTGCTTTTCAGACCATGTGGCAACCGTTAGGTAAAAAATACCCAGAGCAAGTTCCAGTAGCGCTGACTAAACTGATCAACAGCTGCCATGGTTGGGCCGATGATGGCCCAATGGTACGTAAGTTGGTCGACGAGCAAATACTTCATATACCTTCTGAGGAGTGTCAGTAGTGAGTGATTTTGTTACTGAAAAAATTGAGTCTGGTGTGCAGGTTTTGTACCTAGATAGAGTAGAGAAGAAAAACGCCATCACTTTAGGCATGTATCAAGCGTTAACCGATGGGCTTCGTCGGGCGGAGCTGAATGACGAAATAAAAGTGACTTTGATCTACGGTTTAGGTGGTGATTTTTCTTCTGGGAATGACATTAATGAGTTTGTTCAAATTGCCCAAAAGCCTGAGAAAATGGAAGCCATCATGGCTTTCTTACAGGTCTTAACTGGCTACAAAAAACCGCTAATCGCCGGTGTAGAAGGCCGAGCGGTGGGGGTTGGCGCGACCATGCTGTTACACTGTGATTTGGTGTTAGCTTCTCGTGAGGCGCGGTTACAGTTCCCCTTTGTCCAGTTAGGTCTAGTACCTGAAGCAGCGTCAAGCCATTTATTACCCCAGTTGGTTGGTCACCAAAAAGCGTTTGAAATATTGGTGCTTGGTGAAGTTGTTGATGCGCAGATGGCGTATGATATAGGGTTGATTAACCATTTATGTGAAGAGGGTGAAGCGTTTAAAGTCGCTCAGTTCTATGCTGAAAAAGTGGCCGCTTTACCCGTTGAAGCAGTGGCATTGAGTAAGGATTTACTTAAATATCGAGGTCAGGATGACGTACAAATGGCGTTGATGCGAGAGGGGCGTATATTTAAAGATCGCTTAGGTTCAAAAGAGGCGCATCAGGCTTTTTCTAAGTTTTTGTCTCGTAATAAGTAGTATTTTTACGTCTCTTAAGAGCCTCACCTCAGTGTGAGGCTTTTTTGTTTATGATTCCTGTTATTAAACGATATCATTCGTCTTTTTTTATGCACCTTTGCGTTACTTATTTCAGTCGATTCATACTAGAATCAGGGAGATGTTTACGCCTGCAGCGTGTGATTTATCGCTGTTCAGGGTGTTTTTTAGCGCAAGGGTGAATATTTTTGTCAGTTAACTGGCGCTTTTTTGTTATTGATGAAAATCCTTCTCAAACTACTATAGATAGCAAGAAAATAATATATATGAGGGACTTATGAAAATCCTAGTATCCGTAAAACGAGTGATTGACTACAACGTCAAAGTTCGCGTCAAAGCTGATCATACTGCGGTTGATCTTACTAACGTCAAAATGTCTATGAACCCTTTCTGTGAAATTGCTGTGGAAGAAGCCATTCGCCTAAAAGAAAAAGGCGTGGCAACTGAAGTCATTGTGGTTTCCGTCGGTTCTAAAAGCTGCCATGAAACATTGCGAACGGCGCTGGCTTTAGGCGCAGATCGTGCCATTCAAGTAGACACGGAAGACGGTTTAGATTCTCTTTCGGTGGCTAAACTATTGGCTAAAGTGGCTCAAGAAGAAGCGGCCGATTTAGTGATTATGGGTAAACAAGCGATTGATTCTGATAATAATCAGACAGGACAAATGGTTGCTGCGTTGTTGGATTATCCACAAGCAACGTTTGCTTCTGAAGTCGTGATTGAAAACGGCGAAGCGCAAGTGACCCGTGAAGTGGATGGTGGTTTGCAAACATTGGCTATCACGCTTCCTGCTGTTATTACTACGGATTTGCGTTTAAACGAACCGCGTTTTGCTTCTTTACCTAACATTATGAAAGCCAAGAAAAAACCATTGGATGTGAAAACACCAGCAGACCTAGGTGTAGAAGTTGGGTCCAATGTCAGCATTGTTTCTGTCACACCGCCACCGCAACGTGCGGGCGGTATTAAAGTTGGCTCTGTTGCTGAGTTGGTAGACAAACTTAAAAATGAAGCGAAGGTGGTGTCATGAGCGTTTTAATTATTGCAGAACATGATAATAAGACTTTAAAACCTGCGACCTTGAATACGGTGACGGCAGCGACTCAAATTGATGCTGACGTTCATTTATTGGTTGTCGGCTTTGAATGTCAAACTGTGGTTGAGCAAGCAAGCCAAGTGGCGGGCGTGACCAAAGTCATGGTCGCTGACAATGCGGTTTACGAACATCAATTGGCAGAAAATGTTTCTAAATTGATTGTTGAAGTTGCCAGTGGTTACGGTCATATATTAGCGCCAGCAACAACGACAGGCAAAAATACGTTGCCACGTGTTGCTGCGTTATTGAATGTAGCTCAGTTGTCGGATGTCATTAAAGTGGAAACGTCAGATACGTTTGTACGTCCAATTTATGCAGGTAATGCTATTGCGACGGTGAAAACGAGCGATTCGGTTAAAGTTTTGACGATCCGTACGACAGGCTTTGATCCAGCTGCAAGTGAAGGTGGTAATGCTGAGCGTGAAGTGCTTTCACAGGCGATTGTTTCTGACCGTAGCCGTTTCGTAAAAGAACAATTGGCTGAGTCTGATCGTCCAGAATTAACGGCGGCTAGAGTGGTTATTTCTGGCGGACGTGGTATGGGCAACGGTGACAACTTCAAACTATTAGAAGGAGTTGCAGACAAATTAGGCGCGGCGATAGGGGCTTCTCGCGCCGCCGTTGATGCCGGCTTTGTTCCTAACGATTTACAAGTGGGTCAAACCGGTAAAACGGTTGCGCCAGATTTGTATATTGCCGTGGGTATCTCAGGTGCAATTCAGCATCTTGCAGGTATGAAAGACTCAAAAGTCATTGTTGCTATCAACAAAGATGAAGAGGCGCCTATTTTCCAAGTAGCGGATTATGGTTTGGTTGCGGATCTATTTGATGCCGTACCTGAGTTAGAAAAGAGCCTTTAATCACTCTGTGAAAAAAGTAAAACATTCAAATACCGGATTACGGTGCGTTACAACCACCGTAATCAAAATAAAAATAATTGGAGACCAGCATGATATTCGAAGGACAAGCAGTCAAGGTTGCAGTCGATGATGCAGGCGTGGCAACGGTCACTCTGGATTTGGTCGGTGAGTCGGTTAATAAATTCAATAGTCTTACCTTGGGTGAATTAGCGCAAGCCGTCGATATACTGAAACATACGGACGATCTAAAAGGCGTTATTTTTGCGAGCGCGAAAGACGTGTTCGTCGTTGGCGCAGACATTATGGAGTTCACATCATGGTTCAAACTTGATGATGAGGACTTGACTGACAAACTACGCGATGCACATAACATTTTTAACGATATTTCTAACCTAGCTTGTCCAACGGTTGCTGCTATTAATGGCATCGCTTTGGGCGGTGGTATGGAGCTGGTCTTATCTTGTGATTATCGTGTTATGGCTGAAACTGCAAAAATTGGCTTGCCAGAAACGCAATTGGGTATTTATCCAGGTTGGGGTGGCACAGTACGTTTGCCACGTTTAATCGGTCCGGATAATGCTTGTGAATGGATTTGTGGTGGTGCTCAGAAACGCAGTGCTGACGCGCTAAAAGACGGTGCGGTGGATGCGGTTGTTCCTGCTGCGAAAGTCAACGATTCCGCTCGTCACCTAATCCAACAGGTACTTGACGGCAAACTTGATTACCATGCACGACGTGATGAATTACGTGCGCCTATGGTATTTTCTCCTATCGAAAAAATGATGATCTTCGAATCGGTTCGTGGTGTGGTTGGTGCAAAAGCAGGCAAACATTACCCTGCACCAATGGCGGCGATTAAGACGATAGAAAAAGG
>CAXBGJ010000154.1:0-8332 GCA_963975045.1 uncultured Marinomonas sp.
TTTGCTGCGGGTGACTTTGGCGGCTCGGCCATTGGCATTCAGTCAATCAACAGCATTCGGTTGTTGATTTACTCCGACAAAGTAGCGAACAAACTCATCGCAGGGGAGGAAATCGTAAGTGAAGACTACGATATTACCGATCAAAGCGACGCCAGATTGGGGGATATAAGAATCGAATCCGGCTTAACGCTGAGCTACGGTTTTGTACTCAACCCTGGCGAATGGTCTTGGTCGTCGGTGTTGGGCTGGGATAAAGAAAACGTGGATTGCGCTTTTTAACCTCTTCGTTAAATAGGCCAATTAGAGAAATTTTTCACCTTCTCTAAAAGCAGCTTTTTAGCGTGTTCGAATCCGTCTGGCAACGCATTATTTTTATGATAGACAAGGTAAATAGGGTAGGTGAATTCCGCTGCGCCATTTACTTTACGTAATGACCCATCTTGAAGGTATTGATCCACGACGCGTGTGCGGAAATAACCATTTCCGCCATTCGCCAATAGATATTTTAAAGCCATAGGACCAAGGGAAAATTGCATTGCAGTCTTTCGGTTAAAAGGCACGCAGCGGTCAAATTGTAATGTGAATTCTTCTCCCCAATCTATAAACAAGTCCGGTGTTGGTTGCTTGTTTGACGCCACATGAATAAGCTTTTCTTCGGCAATTTGTTCGACAATTAAATTAGATAAATAACGTGGACTGTGAACTATGATGGCATCGGTTTCTTGTCTCTGAAGAGACTCATAAAGCATGTCCGTAGTTGTCACTGAACTATGAATAACCCAGTGTGGCATTGCTTCATTAATCGCTAAAAGCCAGTCGATTAATATTGGATTCCAAAGGCTAATTTCGCCTCCGATGCTTAGTGTGTTTTGAATTTGATAGTCTGAATTGCCACAAAATTGCTTAGCTTGCTCCCAAGCTTCAATCATTTTCTTCGCTGGCATTACAAAGGCTTCGCCGTCTTTAGTGAGTTTTGCTCCCGCTCTATTACGAATAAACAAGGTGCAATTTAAAGCGGACTCTAAGGCTTTTACTCTGGCTGTAATGGTGGTTTGAGTGACATGTAAGCGTTCAGAAGCGCGTGCGAATGTGCCTGAGTGAATGATCTCTAAAAAGGTTTTTGCTTGTTCAATATCCATTTTGATTTATTTTAAATGCAAAATAATTGCATTTAACCCTCATTATAATTTGTCATAAATGAGGCTATTCTAATCCTTTAAATGGCGCCGTTACTAGGTAAATGTTTCAGCGAAATAAACTGATGGCATTGTTATTCTTATTTCAAACACGTGTGATTTTGTGAGGCTTATCTGCTCTCATGTTCATTTCGTGATGTCGTTGTGTTGTCCGATTTATTGGTATGAAAACCAACAAAACGTCCCACTTTGAACGTTTACTTTTAGACGCCGCTGCTTGTATCACGATAGTCTACGTAAACCTTTGACGTTCTTCTAAGAAACCTTCCCCAGCCATTCTTCACTGTTTGGCCCAACCATACACTCGCCGTTCACTCGCATGGAAAGGCGCTTCTTACAACGGGACATAATATCTACAAACCCTTCTTGAGGCAGGCTGCGAACGGATTCTACTAATTTCTCCAGATGCGGTTCGAATTGAGGCATCAAAGTGTAGTAGACCCACTTGCCTTGTTTTTCTTGAGTCAGTAACTTGGCCTTGTAGAGTATTTTTAAGTTTCTAGACGCGTTGTATTGGGTATCTCCAGTTACATCCATGGCTTCAGCGATGGTAATACGCTGATTGACTTGGATAAGCAACCAAAGCAGGCGCAGTCGATTAGGTTCTGCGAGCGCTTTAAGCGCCTCTATATAATGTTCGTTCATTAATGCCTTTTTTGCTTTATTAAACTGATGATCATTATAACGACTCCAATCAGAAAAACGATACTAGAATGCACCGCATGAAACATCAGTGTTGAACCGCTGGCTCCAGAGAAAAGTGCGATCCAAAAGAAGGGACAGAAGAGACCGAGTAATGCAATGTTACGACCCGTTCGAGTTTGCCCCGATAGACTTTTCCCATGAATGAGCATTGAAATCATGTTGGCGATATGACTATAAGCACACCATTTTTTTAATTCGATGATCTTTATTTTGACCATGACATTGCCTTTAAAAGTGAAACAATACATGCATACTTGCACAAATGTGCTTATGTGTATATATTTCGAATCTCTTTTTAATCAAGATGGTTTAGGGTGATATTGTGGATACAGAAAAGCTCATGGTTGCGCTCAACGAATTTATCCACGTTGGTGGCGCATTAGTTTTAGTTATTGCGGTGGTTTCGGTACTTACGGGCTTTATGCGTGAGTACACTCCGCAGGATAAATTACAAAAAACACTTAGCAAACATGAAAAATGGGGCCCATTACTAGGAAGTTTGTGCGGTATGTTGACGCCGTTTTGTAGTGCGTCTGTTGTGCCTGTCACCATGGGAATGGCGACAATGGGAGTGTCGCTAGGAACCGTGTTGAGCTTTTTAATTTCTGCTCCGCTATGTAACTTCGTTGTTCTTGCCATGGTATACGTAACATTTGGCTTTAAAATCACAGCAAGCTATCTGGCTATCACCTTTATTGCAGCGGTTTTTGGTGGATGGTTTATTACAAAAACACCTTGGCGTAATGAAATTAAACGAGGTGAGGAGCTATTAGAGGGGAAAAGAGTAGAAGGAAAAAAGGCAAAGTCGAGCTGCTCTGCCGCGCCGGTATGCGGTGCTGCGCCAACACCGAGCCAAGGCTGTGGCGGTGTAAACAGCAATGATTCAGTTGGTAAACCAAGTAAAACAAAACCTGCATTGCGCTTTGCGTGGGCTTTGTTTAAAAAAATTATTCCCTATGTTTTGATCGGTGCCTTTATTAGTGGTTTGTCTGCGGCATATCTTCCTGCAGAAATGGTTGAAAAATACGTGGGTGGTGACAGCATGATGTCGATCGTATTTGCCGCATTGATCGGTGTGCCTTTGTATTTGCGCATTGAAATGGCGATTCCATTGCTCAACGTATTGATTGTAAAAGGTATGGGACTTGGTCCTGCTATGGCGCTTATTATCGGTGGCACTGGCGCAAGCTTGCCCGAGATTGCTTTGGTGTCTTCCGTACTTAAACCTAAAGCCGTTATTGCCTTTGTTACGATTATTTTGACGACCGCTATTATTGGCGGCGTATTGTTTCAATATGTGATTTAACTTTTGGTAAGCTTTGTCCCGCTCGATTACAAATGAATAAGGTGCAGCCCCGCGGGGCTTGAGATTGCTTGAACTCGCGCGGCGGCAGGCGTACGCCCCCGAGTGAATGATTGCTAGAAGGGTTCTGGCTTGTTCAATATCCATCGTCATTAATTTTAACTGCAATATTATTGCAGTTAAAGCTCATTTAAATTCGTTATACATGAGGCTGTTCTAATCACTAAAATGGCGCCGTTACTAGGTAAAAGTACAGTGAGCGATAATTAAAACAAAGCGGCGCCTTTACTTTTGTTGTCTGAAACACGTGTTATTTTAGTAAGGCTCTACTGCCCCCATGTTCATCTCGTTATGTCGTAATACGGCTCGATTTATTGGTATTGAAACCAATAAAACCTCCCACCTTGAACGCTTTATTTCTGGAACGACGGCTTGCATTGCGTTAATCAGCGTCTTCTATTTTTCGAGTTTAACCTTGTCACTGCCGGATTCATTATTGGTGGTGTCTTCTATTGGCGCCAGCGCGGTGTTGCTGTTTGCCGTTCCTCATGGCGCTTTGTCACAACCATGGCCTTTTATGGTGGGGCATCTTATCTCTGCTGGCATAGGCATTAGTTTTTATCAGCAATTTGGCGCGTCTTTTATGACAGGAGCCATGGCAGTCGGCGTATCGATTATCGTCATGCATTATCTTGGGTGTTTACACCCGCCGGGAGGGTCAACCGCGTTATTCTGCGTGGTCGGTGGAAGTAGCATACATGCCATGGGCTATGCGTTTTTATTGTATCCACTGCTGATCAATTTACTGGCGATGCTGGTACTCGCCTTAGTCATCAACAACGGTTTTTATTGGCGACGTTACCCATTGTTTTTGAACGCATCCGTTCGCAATGAAAGCAATGAACAACATCGGTTTGAGATTGAAGACCTTTATCATGTACTCGAAGAGGAAGATATTTTTATCGATGTCAGCGCTGAAGAACTCATGCACATCTACAACGCCGCGAGAGAGGGTGCCAAACAACGACATAAACGCCTTATTCTACGCCTGCCGAAATAGAGCGTAGAGCGTGAGAGGTACTAGATCAGAGGTTTCAGGATTTCCTTGTTTCCAGGCTTTTCTTTGGTACATCAAAATAGCTCACCATTGCATTTCAGGATGGCATAATTGTGTCCTTGAGTTGTCTGTGTCAAAATTGATCAATAGTCGAAAAAAAGGTTTCCCTCATGAACCATCAAATAATTGAAGATGAAGCTCTCCATCTTCCAAGAGAGAAGCGAGCCGCGCTGATTCAACGGTTAGTGTTGAGTTTGGAATCTCCAACAGAAGAAGAGTTAAAGTCAGATTGGTTGCTTGAAGCCCGACGTAGAGCAGAAGATCTTGATAATGGTTTAGTGCAAGCTATATCCGGTGAAGATGTAATGAAGAAGGCTCGAGCTCTCATCAAATGAATTACTCTTTCCACCCAGTAGCGGAAGCTGAGTTTTTAGAATCGGTTGGTTACTATGAATCTAAAGTTTTAGGATTGGGCGGTGCTTTGATAGAAGAATTTGAGGCTTTAGCTAAGTTAATAGGCGAGTCCCCAAAAGCTTGGCAAGTTGATCTAGCGCCTGATATACGTAAAGTCCCCCTTAATAAATTCCCCTTATCTATCATTTATCGAGAAAGCCCCATGGGTTTTCAAGTGCTAGCGGTTGCCCATGACCGACGTCGTCCGCAATACTGGCTTGGCCGGTTTTAAAAAAACATTCTCCAGCCAATTCCATTTTTCTTTGAAAACTACAGGCTAACGAAAAATGAAGGGTTCACGCCAGTGTCGTAAAGGTGTGTTGGCCATGACTTTTTAGCATTCTCACTAATAAATAAAAAACGAAGGCTATGCCCTCCTAAATTGTTTTAGCTCGTCTATCTGTGAGTTAGATCAGAGGTTTTAGGATTCTCTTGTTTGCTATGGACCCAGTTTCCATATTTTGCCCTGATGCATGAAGACGACTCGGTTGCCAACGCGGTGCCTTACTCATGCCAATGTGTAACAAGAATTACTCAATGTGATTGCTATGCAATAAAGGAATTTTTGAAGGTTGGTAAGCTATTTTCTGAAAGTCATGTGAAATGGAATTGCCTTGGGTTCTAGGTATTCTTGAAGAATTAAAGCAGTGCATGGATGAAACCTTTGTTTCTTTTTTGGTGCGTAGTGAAATTAAACGATGATCTAAGTTGGCAGGCAATCTACAATCGATTACCTTATTAGCAATAATTATCAAATAGAGGTTTATCAGTGGCGACAAAGCTGGATGTGCTATCCCTAATCGAGAAAAATTACCCCAATCTTTCTCCTTCTGCACGGTCAATCGCAAATTATTTACAGCAACATCCCTTGGCGATTGTGAGTCAAACGTCGGCCGAGATTGCAGACAACACCAATACGTCAAAAGCCACTGTGAGCCGTTTCTTTCGTCAGCTTGGTTACGATTCTCAGCAAGGCGCAAAGCAAGCGCAATTGGCGTTGCGGGAAAGTGGCGTGCCGATTTTTACGCAAGGTTCGTCTTTGGATCAAACGGCGCAGGAATTGAAAAATCTGTCATTGACCTTTGAAGGCTTGCGACCAGAGACCCTGAACGAGATCAGTAAACAACTAGCCAAGGCTAGTCGAGTGACGCTGATCGGCTTTCGTAATGCGTATCCGCTGGCGTTGCATTTTCGTCAGCAGTTGCAACAAGTGCGCCATTCCGTTCGTCTCTTGCCTCAACCGGGTCAAACGCTGGGCGAAGATCTACACGACATTCTCGACGATGAAGTGATTGTCTTGCTGGGCTTTAGGCGTCGCACACGTCAGTTCAAGCAAATCGTTGAAGCTTTACAAGGCCGAACTACAATCTTGATCACAGACCCAACGGGTCAGGTTTATAACCAGCAAGTGTCCCATGTGTTGCTTTGTCATCTTGGAAACGAAAGCCCTTTCGACAGCTACGCCGCGCCGATGAGCTTGATCTCCATGTTGTGTAACCGAGTGTTTGGCTTTTTGGGTGATGCGGCGAGTCGGCAGACGCAAGCAATTTCAGCTTTATATGAAGATTTGGACGAACTAGAACCTTAGTTTTAAGAGGAAACAAACCCACACTGTTTGCGACATATGTGGCTGAAAGAGAGGATTGTTTTTTGTTTCAGTTGACATAGAGGTGAAACGATTGTTTCATATGTGCTGATTAAGCGGAGGACATATGAAACATTTCATGGTACAGAATCCATTTATTAACCTTGGAGAGATGACACTCAAAGAAGCAACACTTGGTGACACGCCGGCGTTCGTCCAAGGGCAGCCATTAAGCGGTTTACGCTTGGCTGTGAAAGATTTGTTTCATATAGCTGGACTGCCAACGTCTGCGGGCAACCCGACTTGGTTAGCTACTCATGATATATCCACTAAAACCGCACCGAGCGTGGCGTCGCTGTTAGACGCTGGCACGTATTTTTGTGGAAAAACCATCACCGACGAATTAGCTTACAGCCTCAACGGTCAAAATATTCATTACGGAACACCCTCAAACCCGCTGACACCAGAGCGTCTCCCAGGCGGATCGTCATCGGGTTCGGCGGTAGCCGTTGCATTAGACCTTGCCGACATTGGCTTGGGCACAGACACCGGCGGCTCGATTCGGGTTCCTGCCAGTTATAACGGTTTGTTTGGATTACGTCCGACCCATGGCGTGATTCCATCCGACCACATGGTGGCGCTTGCCCCGTCTTTCGATACGGTCGGCTGGCTCACCAAAGATTTAGCCACGTTGGAAAAAACCGCTGCCATTCTTTTGAAAAAAAGTGTATTGAAAAACAGTGCATTGAAAATAAAGACCCCGAAAAGAATCAATAACGTCGTGATCGCCAACAATTTGATCGATCAAGTCGCTCACGTAAAAGCGCTAAAAGCGCAGCTGCAAACATGGCGCGAACAAGGCTGTTTTCCGAAAGAATCCTCTTTAGAGATCGATACGCAAACATGGAAAACCAGCGAGACGTTTCGCACCTTGCAAGGCTCCGAAATCTGGCATGAACATGGCAAGTGGATCGAGAGCCTTAAGAGCCTTGATGATGTTGAGGCCTCGTCAGTCTTTGCGCCAGACATTCAATTGCGCTTTGAGTGGTGTAAAACCATTTCAGATGCAGACGTTGCTGCGGCGAAACGGCAACGACAACGGTTTACGGATTGGCTCGAAAGCGAAATCGAAGGATCGGTTCTTATCATCCCGACCACACCCGGTTTGGCACCTTTATTTGATGCCGCCGATGACGAGTTAGCGGCTTACCGTAATCAACTGATGGACATTACCGCCATTGCAGGATTGGCCGGTCTTCCTCAGTTACATTTACCGGTTTGTACCTTAGATGGCGCACCATGTGGTTTATCTTTGGTGGGATCAAAAGGCACGGATATGGCGTTGATTGAATTCGCAAAAACCTTAATGGAGTCGGCGTCATGAGTACTTTTCAGTCAACGAATGACTCAAACACGAATGGCATGAAAAAGAATGAGATTGCTTTTACGGCGCCACATTTTAAAGCCACAGAAACAGGACGGAAAATTCTAGAGCAAGGCGGCACCGCGATAGAAGCCATGGTCGCAGCCGCAGCTACCATTGCGGTGGTGTATCCGCACATGAATGGCCTAGGAGGCGACGGTTTTTGGCTGATCAGCGAACCGGGCAAAACGCCTGTTGGTATTGATGCTTCTGGCAAGGCAGCGGAACTGGCAACACTGGATTTTTATAAAGACCATGACAGCATTCCGACACGAGGTGGCAAAGCCGCCTTGACCATGGCTGGCGCCGTTGCAGGCTGGCAAGAAGCCTTGACCATGAGTCAAGAATGGCAAGCCAATTTGCCTTTATCTACCTTGCTTGATGACGCGATACAATTGGCGAAAAACGGCAGTGCGGTGACAAAAACCTACGTCGACGCCAGTAAGAAAACCTTTGCTGATTTGGTTCATGTTCAAGGTTTTGACGAAGCGTTTTTGAAGGCGGGTGGCCTTTATAAAGAAGGTGATAATCTGACCTTGTCCGTGTTGGCGAAAACGCTCGAACAGCTTGCTGAAAAAGGCTTAGACGATTTTTATCATGGCGACATCGC
>CAXBGJ010000155.1:0-8235 GCA_963975045.1 uncultured Marinomonas sp.
AGAAGTTTTCACTCACGCTTGCATTGTATTTCGCTATAAAAAAGGCAAAATAAAGCAGCTATTCAAGCGCCGACTTTTTCACAGTGATGTCACTGTGATGCACAACAAGGACCCTGTATTTATCATGTTTAAGCATCTTAAAGCCGTTTCTGGCGACCCTCTTTTAGCCCTTATTATGGCCCATAAACAAGATTCAAACCCGAAGAAAATTGATTTGGGTGTGGGTGTCTATAAAGACGATAATGGTCACACGCCTATTTTAAACAGTGTGAAAAAAGCGGAAGCTATTTTGCTTGAACAAGAAGATTCCAAAAGCTATTTAGGGATTTATGGTGCGACAGAGTTCGAAGGCATTATTAAGAATTTGATCCTCGGTGAAGGTAACCCGCTTATTGATTCTGGGCGCATTCGTTCTACGCAAACCCCAGGCGGTACTGGCGCATTAAAAGTATCTGCCGACTTTATTAGTGCGAACCTAAAAGACGCTCGCCTTTGGGTAAGTGATCCAACGTGGGGGAATCATCAGTCTATTTTTGACTCTGCCGGTGTGGAAGTAAAATCTTACCCTTACTATGACCCAGCAACTAATGGCCTACGTTTTGATGACATGATGGCAACACTCGAAGCCGAAGCTAAAGCAGGCGATGTATTGTTGTTACACGCTTGTTGCCACAACCCAACAGGTATTGATTTGCAATTTGACCATTGGAAAGTCATTACTGATTTCGTGAATAAACGTGGCCTTTTGCCGTTGGTTGATGCGGCCTACCAAGGTTTCGGTGATGGTTTGGACGAAGATCTTGCTGGTTTGCGCCATATGGCAGCTAACGTTCAAGATATGTTAATCGCGAATTCATTTTCGAAGAACTTTGGTATTTACCGTGAGCGTTGTGGTGGATTAAGCGTGATTGCCGCTTCAGCACCTGAAGCAAACGCGGCATTTTCTATTATCGGTCAAGCAATTCGTGCTAACTATTCTATGCCACCAGCGCACGGTGCCGCCGTGGTTTACACCATCATGAGCGACCCAACATTAAAAGCGGAATGGGAATTAGAAGTAACAGCAATGCGTGATCGCATCAATGGCCTACGCACTAAGTTAGTGACTAAATTAGCGGCTAGCGGCGTAAGTAAAGACTTCAGTTTTATTCAAGATCAACGAGGCATGTTCTCTTATTCTGGATTAACACTGGAACAAGTTCGTAAGCTACGCAGTGAATACGCGATTTACATTGCCGATACGGGTCGAATGAGCATCGCTGGCGTCAGTGATAACAATATTGACTACCTTTGTGAAAGCATTAAAAAAGTCGTTGGTTAATAAGATTTAAAAAACATGAAGATTAAAAAACCGTGACCTGATATCAGGCCCCGGTTTTTTTTCGTCTATGCTTTGCATTAAAAATGCACAGAAAAAGCATTATTCTTTAAAGAAATAATAAGAACTTAGCTTTTTAATGGAGCACTCGCGTTTCTGAGCTTTTGATACCAGTTTGCATTTCAGGGTGATAATGCTGAACCAAACGCAACACAGAGGGTTCCAGTGTTTCTCGCCAAAATGAGACTTCTGCTTCCACCATGCCTTCAAGTTTGCTCCACCCCGCCTCCGTACCAAATAGACGTACAGGAGCAAGCACTTCATCAAAAAACTCTCGGTCGCCGCCCAATCCCATGCCGATTAGTTTTGCACCACGGACAAAGCCAACACACCACTCTTCAACCAATATAGTGTATTCACCATCGACTTCCTGTTCTAAGTAAACAGGGTAAAAGTCGCCAAACAATAAACTATTCATGGTTTCCATGTACATGATCAAAACAAGGCTTAAAAATTCGTCTTCTTGTTCTGTATTTTCCCACACAGGTTGATCTTCATCTGCGCCCCATATGGCATTCAACCAAAGGTCAGGCTCTAATTCTTTAATAGAGCATCCTAGCGCCGTTAAAAAGCCATCTAATTCGGACACACAAAGCAACGAGCGATCGGTTCCAAACGTGAGCAAATAGTGATCAATTTTTTCGTAAAGAACTTCTTCACTGATGATATCGTCGTCTTTCTCTTCAGACATTCATTCGTTTCCATTTTATTGAGCTATACATATATTTTAGCTTGCTTGGATAATAGTTGATTCACTTTTAATCCACTATCGCCAAGTTACCATAGGTTTCTAGCCAGCTTTTACGATCTCCGGCGCGCTTTTTCGACAACAGCTTATCTAGAAGCTCGTCAGTATCAGGCTTGTCTTCCATTGTTAATTGGATCAATCGTCGCGTATCTGGTGCCATCGTCGTTTCTCGTAGCTGAGAAGGATTCATTTCACCCAAGCCTTTGAAACGCTGTACATTCGGTGTACCGCGTTTGTTTTCAGCGGCAATTTTATGCAGAGTGATGTCTTTTTCTTCGTCGTCTAGGGCGTAATAAACTTCTTTGCCTATGTCGATTCGATACAAAGGCGGCATGGCCACAAAAACGTGTCCGTTATTGACCAAAGCGGGGAAGTGTTTAACAAATAGGGCACAAATCAATGTGGCAATGTGTAAGCCATCTGAGTCAGCATCGGCCAGAATGCAAATCTTTCCATAACGAAGACCACTTAAATCGTCTTCACCAGGATCAACACCAATCGCAACAGACATATCGTGAATTTCTTGAGAGCCAAGAACTTGATTGGAATCCACTTCCCATGTGTTTAATATTTTACCTCGTAGCGGCAAAATGGCTTGAAAATCTTTTTCACGGGCCTGTTTTGCAGAACCACCAGCAGAATCCCCTTCCACGAGAAATAGCTCGCTTCGTGAAGTATCTTGTCCCGAACAATCCGCTAATTTACCCGGTAATGCAGGGCCTTGAGTAATCCGTTTACGCACGACTTTTTTGCTGTCTTTTAGACGTTTTTGCGCACTGTTAATCACAATGTCGGCAATTTTTTTACCGTCTTCAACGTGCTTATTTAGCCAAAGGCTAAAGGCATCTTTTACTGTGGCAGAAATAAACGCCACAATCTGACGAGACGATAAACGCTCTTTGGTTTGCCCTGAAAATTGAGGCTCTTGGATTTTAGCGGACAACACATAACTACAACGATCCCATACATCTTCTGCCGTGAGCTTAACGCTACGAGGCAACAGACTGTGGAAATCACAAAACTCGCGAATGGCTTCTAACAAGCCCGTTCGTAGCCCATTCACGTGGGTGCCGCCTTGCGCCGTTGGAATCAAGTTTACATAACTTTCCGTCACCAACTCACCGCCTTCTGGCAACCACTGTACGGCCCAATCGACGCCTTGTGTTTTTTCAGTCGAACCGCCAATAAACGGTGCTTCGGGGAGCAAAACAAAGCCTTCATTAGCAAGCGCTAGGTAATCTTTTAGACCGTCTTGGTAAAACCATTCATCACGAACTTCTTCACTGCCACTTTGATCAATAAATACAACATGAAGGCCAGAACACAACACGGCTTTGGCTTTTAATAAATGCTTAAGGCGAGAAGTAGAGATTTTAGGGGTATCAAAATATTTAGTGTCAGCGGTAAATTTTACTTTAGTACCGGTGTTTTTCTTACCAACAGTGCCAACTTCTTTTAGTTCTGATGTTTTAAAGCCGTTTTCAAAACCGATGTGGTATTGAATACCATTACGTCTTACCCACACTTCCAACGAAGTCGACAATGCGTTCACAACAGAAACACCCACCCCATGCAGTCCACCAGAGAACTGGTAGTTGTCACCAGAAAATTTACCACCAGCATGCAGCTTAGTCAGAATCAATTCAACGCCCGATATCCCCTCTTCTGGGTGAATGTCGACGGGCATGCCTCGACCATTGTCTTCCACGCTCAATGAACCATCTTTGTACAAGATAACTTCTATACGATCTGCATGGCCTGCCAACGCCTCATCGACCGAGTTGTCGACTACTTCTTGCCCCAGATGGTTGGGCCGTGAAGTATCTGTGTACATTCCTGGGCGTTTTTGAACGGGTTCTAAGCCACTAAGAACTTCTATCGATCCGGCGTTATATTCTTTTGCAGACATGCGTGTTTTTACTTCCAAATTGATCGTGCATCATAGCGTCAAAGCACTACAGTGCGTGCGAGTGTAAATTAGATTGGCTAGAGTCTATCACTGGTTTTGCACCGTGTGAAATAGTCCAACAAAAGCAGGGGGTTACTCGGTTAATATTTTAGCAAAATGAAGGATTTCTTTAGAAAATCGATCAAACTCTATAAAACTGTGATCGCCATTTTTTTCATGTGTCAGCCGTGCGGTTTGAGGAAACGCCTTAAGTGCTTCTTGGTAGTCTAGAACCTCATCGCCTTCTTGCAGCATCAACCAATACAAATCAGCGGTAGGCTCAGTTACCACCAATTGCTCCAACTCCAACATATGCGCTTGGGTTAATTCATACGCTTCATTGGTATAAGGATTAGTTTGAGGGCCTAGATAGTCCTTGAGGAGAATGGGCGCTTGTACCGCTGGGTTTACCAAGATGGCTTTTAGAGTGTATTTTTCAGCAAGATAGGCGGCATAAAAACCGCCGAGCGAACTGCCTATTAAGGTCAGCCCTTGTTGCTGATTTGCTTCAATGATTGTCTCTAGCTGTTTAATAGCCTGAGTTGGTTGCCAAGACAAACGTGGCGAGATTACCGTATCAGGCACTCCAAGTCGTTTAGCGGCATCGCCCAACAACGTCGCTTTGTGAGACAGCTCAGAACTATTAAAACCGTGAATATACAATAAAGCCGTCATAAACGTTCTCGTCTATTTATATAAAAATAAAAGCTATATAAACCAAAAATTAAGCAAACTGAAAAGACACGGTGTTATCAAGTCGATGTCCGTGTTTAAGGCAAAGCTCTAACAGATCCGCCAATTGCTGATTTAAGCGAAACTTTTCATCCCGATGCAACATGGCGTCATTAGGATAAGGGTAAGCGCCCTGGTATTGACGATGACCGTCCGTGATTTCAGCAATACTGACATCATGGTACAAACGCACTGTCATCGATAACGTGGTTTTGAATAACAATTTTTTTTGAATTTCAGGACCGAACTCTAAAGCGACCTCAGACGTAAAACGACTTTCTTTGCCCAACGTTAACCTCAAACGACTTTCTTGATCGCCCATGCTATGAATGGAAAAGTGCCAAGACCCCATCTCTTCTTGGCCACGCATCAGTTTTCCAAGTCGTCGATAATTCAACTCACCGAGCACCTGTAAACTCACCAAATCTGGCACATATTGTCTGGGATTACTTTTCATAACGTTCGTCATTTTTGTCAGGTATTTCCTTCTGAAATTCTTTCGCTAAACCAACAACGAGGACGTACTTTACGGCCTCTCATCAATGGTTCATTCATATGGCTTTATTGCGCCAGTATAGATTAAATCAAGTAAAAAGGCGTTCATGATCTTAGCCTGTGAGATTGATGCGTTTAAGCGCACCAACGCGTGACAAGATCATTTTTATTTAAAGCGAACCACTGCAACCCCATAATAGTACTGGCGTTTTCTACGTCATGTTTGAGCAAAGCGATGGCCGCGTCAGACGTCACCAAATGCAATTTAATGTCTTCATTCTCATCATCTAAGCCATGTATTTTATCAACATCTACCAGACTTGAATCAAACTCGCCAGCGTACATGCGCAAATACTCTACTAACCCACCTGGAGAAGGAACAAACTTAAACATATATTCAAGACGCTTTACCGTCACTCCAGCTTCTTCAAAGGATTCTCGGCGGGCGACCTCTTCATCACTTTCACCTTCTTCTACCATGCCGGCAACCAATTCAAGCAGCCACGGTGAATCGCTTCTCATGACCGTAGGACGAAACTGCTCAATCAACAAAACTTTATCCGCAATAGGGTCAAACAACAGCACACACACGGCATCACTGCGCACCATCATTTCACGGGTCATTGGATGACTCCATTCTCCATTGAATTTTTTATGTCTTAAAGTCAGTTTACGCATTTCGAAAAAACCTTTGTAAAGGCATTCGTCTTTTAACACTTCAACATCTTTTTGACTGTACGTCGGTTTAAACTTCATACTAACTCATCCTAATCAGCCTACCGTGTCGGGCCATGTCTGATATGATTGATTCACAAGGGTCGCCACATTTTGCTTTATTCAACTCGGAAAAGCCGAGCAATAAAGCCGTCGGCAATCATCAGAAGTCTCGGAGCGCCATTAATGGAAAATATACGTTGTGCTTGGTGTTTAGGATCTCCCGAATACATCCATTATCATGATACTGAATGGGGAATCCCTATTTATGACGACCAAAAACTCTTTGAGTGCATTGTACTCGAAAGCGCTCAGGCGGGTCTAAGCTGGATTACTATTTTACGTAAACGAGAGGGATACCGAACACTTTTTTACGATTTTGACCCGATCAAAGTCGCCAACATGACGGAATCGGATGTGGATCGATTAGTCCTAGACGCACGCATTGTTCGGCACCGAGCAAAGATAGAAGCGACCATCAACAACGCCAATGCTTTTCTGAAAATCGTTAAAGAATTTGGTTCTTTCAGTCATTATTTTTGGGCATTAAGCGACCACAAAATCATTGATAACCAAGTCAGCAGTCTGGCCGAGGTACCTGCTGTGACTGAGCTATCCACGCGCTTTGCGAAAGATTTAAAGAAAAGAGGTTTTAAGTTTCTGGGGGCCACGACCTGCTATGCATTTATGCAGGCAACGGGAATGGTTAACGATCACATCGACGAGTGCATTGCTCGAACGACAACATAAATCAGATCCTGTAGGAACAGATCCTTGATTTCATTAATGTTTCACCTAAAGTGGTCGATATAATAAGAAGACTGTTTTATACAACAACGATGCTCACAGGGCTTACTCTACTTTTATTATTTGGTTTGGTATTGATACATGTTTAACAACAAAAGCATTCTTATTACTGGCGGTACAGGTTCTTTTGGACGTCAGTATGTAAAAACTCTATTAGCCAATTACCAACCTAAACGACTCATTATTTACTCTCGTGATGAGCTCAAACAGTATGAAATGCAACAAGACTTTGATGCTCAATGCATGCGCTACTTCATTGGCGATGTACGTGATAAAGATCGCCTGACACAAGCCATGCGCGATGTAGATTTTGTGATCCATGCCGCCGCACTAAAACAAGTGCCTGCGGCAGAATACAATCCGATGGAATGCATTAAAACCAACATTCATGGTGCTGAAAATGTGATTGCGGCCGCAATAGCCAATAATGTAGAAAAAGTCATCGCATTATCAACAGACAAAGCGGCGGCTCCAATTAACTTATACGGAGCAACAAAACTCGCTTCCGATAAACTCTTTGTTGCTGCCAACAATATGGTTGGCCAAGGCCGTACACGATTCTCCGTGGTGCGCTATGGCAATGTGGTGGGTTCTCGTGGCTCTGTTGTACCATTTTTTCAAAAATTGGTCGCCGATGGCGCCGAGTCTATTCCAATTACCCATCCAGATATGACACGCTTTTGGATCACTTTACCAATGGGCGTTAATTTCGTTCTCAAGAACTTCCAACGCATGCACGGCGGTGAAATCTTTATCCCAAAAATCCCCTCGGTGAGAATTATGGATTTGGCCGCCGCATATGCGCCGCACCTTCCAACCAAAGACGTCGGTATTCGGCCGGGAGAGAAGCTTCACGAAGTAATGTGCCCTTCCGATGATTCTTTCCATACTTATGAATTTAAAAATCACTATGTCATCTCACCAAGTATCAAATTTTATCAAGATGATATGGATTTTGGTCATAGTCGTTTAGGCGAAACAGGCGAATTGGTTAAAGCAGGTTATGAGTATCAATCCGGCAGCAACCCTCACTTTTTAAGTATTGAAGAGATTTTAACCTTCGATGACGCACACTGATTTTATTCCCTACGGCCGCCAATCCATTAGCGATGACGACATCGCTGCGGTCGTTAAATCGCTTCGCTCTGACTTTCTAACCCAAGGCCCTTGTGTCAGCGAATTCGAACAAGCCATTGCTGATAAAGTGGGGGCAAATTATGGCGTGGCTGCCAACAGCGCGACCTCTGCGTTACATCTCGCCTGTTTAGCCTTGGGTGTAAAAGAAAACGACAGCGTTTGGACATCGCCCAATACATTTATTGCTTCCGCTAACTGCGCACGCTACTGCGGAGCTAGCGTCGATTTTGTCGATATTGATCCACGAACCTACAATATGTGCCCAGAAAAACTGGC
>CAXBGJ010000156.1:0-8211 GCA_963975045.1 uncultured Marinomonas sp.
TAATGCTAAACCGTCACCAAAAAGCACGGCTTTTATCTCTGTTCAGCAATTGCGTGAGTATGGTCCGATTGTCGCTCTGGCGGCGTTGATGTTGCTGAGTTGGGGAGTCGGGCAAGTAAACCCAGTGTTTGGGCAAACGGCTTTTATTGTGACCACCTTGGTTGGTTTAGCACCCATTATGAGTAAAGCTTGGCGGATGATGCGAGGTGGTTCGCCTTTTTCCATTGAGACCTTGATGAGTGTTGCCGCACTAGGTGCGCTATTCATCGGGGCTACTGCTGAAGCGGCCATGGTGCTGTTGCTCTTTATGATCGGTGAATGTTTGGAGTCGTTTGCGGCCAATCGTGCACGCCAAGGTGTAAGCGCTTTGATGGCGTTATTGCCAGAAGACGCTTTAATCATTAAAGATGGAGTGCGTCATAAAGTCGCTATCTCTGATTTATGTCCAGGGGATGAAATCGAAGTGTCGCCGGGTGAGCGTTTGCCGGCAGATGCGCAGTTACTATCTGAGGTAGCCAGCTTTGATGAAAGTGCATTGACGGGTGAATCGGTTCCTATTGAACGGCTACGTGACGAAAAAGTCCCTGCAGGCAGTTTATTGGTGGATCGTGTCGTGCGGCTCAAAGTCGTTTCGCAGCCCGGTAAAAATGCCATTGATCGGATTCTGCATTTGATTGAAGAAGCCGAAGAGCGTCGAGCACCGCTTGAACGTTTCTTAGACAAATTTAGTCGAATCTACACCCCCGTGATTATGCTGATGTCTGTTTTGGTGATTTTGATTCCGCCTTTGGCGTTTGCTCAACCTTGGGAAACATGGATTTATCGAGGTTTGACTTTGTTATTGATCGGCTGTCCTTGCGCGCTTGTTATTTCAACGCCGGCGGCGATTACATCTGGTTTGGCCGCAGCGACTCGTCAAGGTGCCTTGATTAAAGGTGGGTTGGCTTTAGAGCAACTTGGCCGAGTGAAAACCATAGCCTTTGATAAAACGGGTACGCTTACGGAAGGCAAACCTACGGTGACGGATGTGTTGAGTGTTAACGGCACAGACAAGGATTTGCTAGCAGCAGCGGCTTCCATTGAAATGGGGTCACATCATCCGTTGGCCAAAGGTATTGTTTCTTACGCCGAGCAGCAAGGTGTTTCATTGGTTCACGCCGATAATCGAAAAGCCTTGGCCGGCGTTGGTGTGGAAGGGATTTTTTTGGGTAAAAAAATCAAGATAAGTGCACCAAGCAAATTAGACCTTGTTCTTGAGGATGTTTTTCATCAGCAAATAATGACTCTAGAGCAAGAAGGTAAAACCGTTGTCGTTGTTCTGCAAGAAGGTCGATTACGTGGTTTGATTGCTCTGCAAGATACACTACGAAAAGATGCAAAAGCGGCATTGGCAGATTTACGCTCCTTAGGTATTAATGGGGTGATGTTAACAGGTGATAACACTCGATCTGCGGCCGCGATTGCGACTGAATTGGGCATGGACTTTCGTGCTAATTTATTACCCGAAGACAAAGTCGCGGCAATCATCGAATTAAATAAACAGCAAGCCACTGCCATGGTCGGTGATGGTATAAACGACGCTCCAGCCATGAAAGCAGCCAGCATTGGTATAGCCATGGGAAGTGGAACGGATGTCGCATTAGAAACCGCCGATGCCGCCTTAACTCATAATCGTTTGCAAGGTTTGGCGGAAATGATTCGGCTATCTCGCGCTACCAATGCCAATATTCGTCAGAATATCACCATCGCATTAGGCTTAAAGGCGGTGTTTTTAGTCACGACGTTATTAGGGTTAACAGGGCTGTGGTTGGCGGTGTTGGCAGACTCTGGCGCTACTGCCTTGGTCACGGCAAACGCATTACGTTTACTAAGACAGCGCTAAGATAATAATTATGTCGTTTTAAAATAAGAGGCTGGTATGATGATCTGTTGTAGGCAAATTTTACTGCTCTATAATGCCAGCAGGATCGTTGTGCTTAATAACATAAGGGAGGTTTTGTTAGACTAAATTTTTCTTCCTGTGTACTGTTTTTTAAACGATAAAATTCCTGAAAAAAGTCGGAAGTGACTAGTATGCTTGCGACTTTTTTCTATTTAAGCAATAAGTTAGACCATTTTAATGTAATAGGTAGATTATGATGCAAAAACCACAAATAACCATTTCATCATTAGATGCTGTGAGGCTTGAAAAAATACTTGATTCATTAAGCTATTCGCAATTTCCTAATAAGGATGATTTGCAAGAAGAAATAGATCGAGCCGATATTGTTGAACCAAAAGAAATGCCGAGCAATATAGTGACGATGAACTCAACGGTGATCTTTAAAGTAATCTCTTCTGGAAAAGAGTTTTCTAAGACCTTGGTGTATCCAAAGGATGCAGATGGTAGTGAAGATAGAATTTCCGTATTGGCTCCTATTGGAAGTGCGTTGCTTGGCATGAAAGAGGGTGACCAGATTGATTGGCCACGTCCAGGCGGCGATGTTCTTTCTGTTTCTATTATAAGTGTTGAGTATCAACCTGAACGAGCGGGTGAATTTCAACTGTAATTTGCGGTTGTTATTGATTAATAAATAAGCAAAAACATTTAAGATGTTTTTTTAAATGCTTTCTCAGCGAAATAAAAAAAGAGCTAATGTAGATAAAATCTCATTGGCTCTTTTTTTTGCATGCAGTGTAAAGAACATAATAAGGAGTCTGATAAAGTTCGGTTTTCTAGTCGCTTTTAAAGCATCAAGCTTACTATGCAAGTAAGAATTTTTTCTTATCTGTTTTATCGCGATGGTAGTTGAATTCGCAGTTAGCAAAAGCGATTTGATGTGTTTTCTAACCGCGACCTTAAAAGCGTATAGAGGCGTACGGGTCTTAATTGTTTTTGATGGAAAGAGAGGATTACGAATAATTTACAAAAAAACCGCTGGCCATACTTATTGCAAGTGATTATCATTAGCGTGATTAAATTATCGATAATGGTTATCATTACAGGGGTTGTTATGGATGTTACGTTTCCTGACTATGCGGGCGCTCTGGCGTTAGATCAATCACAAAGTGATTTGTTTCTTTTCAATTCAAATTTCAATTTAGTCCGAGCCAACGGTGTTAGCCAGCGCCTTTCGACACCCATCCTTTCTTCATGCTTTAACCAAGAAGTACAAGCATTGTTTGAGCGGGAAAAAGCGAAAGGCATCGCTAATCCTATGATCGTTGGTGCTATTCCCTTCGATATGAATCAGCCGACTCAACTTGTTGCCCCAAGGTGGTCAGAGCGAGTGACGCCTTTTAATACTGGCTTGTCTCCATTTGTGGATAAAGATTTTGTTCATCAAGTGACAGAGCAGCGTTTTACGCCAAATCAAATGCCTTTTTTAGAGATGATCGAACAGGTACTTTCAGCGTTTAAAAACGAGCGTCTGAAGAAAGTCGTGTTATCCAAAATACTGGATCTCACGCTAGATAAAATGGTCGATATTCCTCGTCTACTTGCCAATATAATGGGACAAAATCCAAATGCTTATCATTTTAGTGTGCCACTCGAAAGCAGTGTGCTGATTGGAGCCAGTCCAGAGCTGCTGATTAGAAAACAAGCGAACAAAGTGTTCTCAAACCCACTCGCAGGTTCGGCTAAGCGTTTGCAAAAACCAGACAATGACAGGCAAGCAGGAGAAGCGCTTGTTAGGTCAGTGAAAGACCAGTATGAGCATCGATTAGTGGTTGAATCGATTCGATCTTCGCTGATGCCACTTGTGGAAAGCATACATATACAGCCAGAACCAAGCCTTATTTCAACGCCCACCATGTGGCATTTATCCACCGAGATAGAAGCAACCTTGTTGACTGATAATACAACGTCGATTTTTGATTTAATCAAAAACATGCACCCAACGCCCGCTATGTGTGGCACCCCAACCCAGCTCGCTAAACAGCACATTGAATCGTTAGAGCCTCACCAAAGAGGCTTTTTTAGTGGCCTAGTTGGATGGTGCGATGCGCAAGGTAATGGGGAGTGGGCAATTGCCATACGTTGCGCCGAGGTCTCAGGAAACAAGGTGAAATTGTTTGCTGGTGCGGGTGTCGTGCCCGATTCATCACCAGAAAGTGAGTGGTTAGAAACCAGCGCCAAAATGCGCACAATGATCAATGCGTTTGGCATTAAGGACAGTATTCTATGACGATTGCTTATACACCATGGCCAGAAACTTTTGCGCAAGCTTATCGCAAAAAAGGCTATTGGACGGATCGGCCTTTAACGGATCTGATTGATAATGCACCACAAGACAATATTGCGGTTGTATGTGGTGAAAGGTCATTAACCTATCGTGACGTGTGTTCCCAGTCGAAAAAATTAGCGGTTCATTGGCAAACATTGGGTTTGAAGTGTGGTGACACAGCATTGGTTCAATTGCCTAATATCGCTGAGTTTTATGTGGTGTTTTTTGCTCTTATCCGTTTGGGAGTTGCGCCAGTTAATGCTTTATTTAGCCATGACGAAAACGAGCTCAGTGCGTACGCTAAGCAAATTCAACCTAGGATTTTAATTGCTAGCAGTAGACATGCTTTATTTCATGATGCTCTTTTTTTTAAAACGCTGTGTCAATCATCAGATGCATTGCAACACGCATTGATTGTCGGCAAATCTGAATGGGCTGAGTCGTTAGATAGTGTGCTTGAACGATCTACTGATATGCCGTTACATGCCAAGCCAAGCCGAGCGGATGAGGTTGCATTTTTCCAACTTTCCGGTGGCAGTACAGGAACGCCGAAACTGATTCCTAGAACCCATAACGACTACTTTTTTAGTGTGCGTCGAAGTGCTGAAATCTGTCATTTTTCTCCCTCAACGGTGTATTTATGCGCTTTGCCTTGCGCCCACAATTTCCCCATGAGCTCCCCTGGTGCCTTTGGTGTTTTCCATACGGGAGGTCATGTGGTAATGGCGTCCAGCCCTGATGCCAATACCTGCTTTGAATTGATTGAGCGTCATCGAGTCACGGTTGCCGCTTTAGTGCCACCTGCGCTTGCGCTATGGCTGCAAGCCGCGCCTTTTCATCAAAAGGCAATAACCTCATTAACGTTAATGCAGGTCGGTGGTGCAAAGCTGAGTGAAAGCCTAGCGCGACAAGTGCCAGAATTACTCGGTTGCCAGTTACAGCAAATCCTGGGGATGGCAGAAGGGCTGGTGAATTACACCAGATTGGATGATGACATAGACACTATAGTCACGACTCAAGGTCGCCCCATGTGCTCTCTTGATGACGTGAAAGTCATTGATGAGGAAGGTAATGAAGTAGCGGCCAATGTAGCAGGGGAGTTGATTACTCGCGGGCCATACACGATTCGAGGTTATTACAAGGCGCCAGAACATAACGCCAAGGTCTTTGATGATGAAGGTTTTTATCATTCTGGCGACCTCGTTTGTCGAAATGAAAAAGGTTATTTAACGGTGGTGGGTCGTGATAAAGACCAAATTAATCGCGGTGGTGAAAAAATCGCAGCTGAAGAAATTGAAAATCTTTTACTTAAGCATGAGTTGATCGTACACAGTGCGCTCGTTTCTATGCCGGATGCCATGATGGGAGAGAAAAGTTGTGCTTTTATTGTTCCGAAAATTGCCTCTCATGGCATGAAGAGTGTCGCGCTGCGTAAGTATTTACGCGGCTTTGGTGTGGCGGATTATAAGGTGCCAGATCGCTTCGAATTTATCGAATCCTTACCGCTAACACCCGTTGGAAAACCAAATAAAGTGGCGTTGCGTGACGTGATTCGCCAGCGCTTAACACAAGATTTAAAACGATAAAGGACTATGATGAGCATTCCCACTATTTCTTCTTATCCCATGCCAACCGCGGATACTTTTCCAAACCAAAAAGTAAACTGGGTATTAGAACCAAAGCGTGCAGTTTTTTTGATTCATGATATGCAGGCTTACTTTTTACGTTTCTATGATGCTGAATCTGACTTGATTAAGGCATTGAAGCAAAATCTTGCTTCCATTAAGGCTTACTGCCGAGCGAATGGCATACCGGTTGTTTATACGGCACAACCTAAAGATCAAAAACCAGAAGATAGAGCACTGTTAAATGACATGTGGGGCAGTGGTCTTAATGATTTTCCTGCATTACAAAAAGTCATCGATGAATTGTCTCCAGATGAAGACGATACCGTTTTAGTTAAATGGCGTTACAGTGCTTTTCATCGCTCTAATTTACAAGAACTCATGCAGTCGTGGGGTCGAGATCAGCTCATTATAGGCGGTATTTACGCTCATATCGGTTGCATGATCACGGCCACAGATGCTTTTATGCGTGATATACAACCCTTTATGGTTGGCGATGCGTTGGCGGATTTCAGTGAAGCAGAACATCGGCAAGCACTTACTTTTACGGGGGGGCGAACGGGTCGTGTAATATCGACCAGGGACGTACTCATCGCGACGGATGTTTCTGGTATCAATCTTCAATACGAACAACTAAAAGCGCAGGTCTTTGCTTTTCTTGATGACGAAGACATTGAAGAGTTTGATGCCAATGAAGAGCTTATCGACTATGGATTAGATTCTATTCAGATTATGTCGCTTGTGACTCAGTGGAAAAATCAGGGCCTTGATGTGTCTTTTCAAGAGTTAGCCAATGCCAGTACTTTGAATGGATGGTGGGACTTGATCCAAACTAAGCTGACTCAGGAGCAACCTTCCGATCTTATAAGAGTAGAGATGGTATGATGAATCCTCTCGATTTTTCAGGCAAAACGGTTTGGGTAACAGGTGCCGGTAGAGGTATAGGCTTAGAAGTTGCTAATCAGTTTACTGAATTAGGTGCGACCGTCATCGGCTTTGATTTAGTGTTCAGTGACAGTGCTTATGTGTTTGATTGTGTTGTGTTGGATATCAGCGATGAGGCGGCGGTGAATAAAGCCGTACAGAAAGTACTTGTCGATTTTCCTGTGTTGGATGTACTGGTAAATGGTGCGGGTATATTGCGTTTAGGCAGTGTTGAGGAAACCAGTTTAGAGGACTTCAAACATTGTTTTAATGTGAACGCGGGTGGTGCTTTCTTGATGATCAAACACACCATGTCTAGATTTAAAAAACAGCAGCATGGGGCGATAGTCACCATCAGTTCGAATGCCGCTAAAGTACCGCGTCAGAATATGGCGGCTTATTGTGCGTCTAAAGCGGCTTTATCTGCATTAAGTCATACGGCAGGACTGGAATTGGCCCCATACGGAGTGCGTTGTAATGTGGTGTGTCCTGGTTCGACCGACACACCAATGCAGCGCTTGTTGTGGACTAATGATGAAGCAGAGAGAAATACGATTAAAGGCTTTCCTGAGCAATATAAGTTAGGTATTCCTCTTGGTAAAATTGCTCAGCCCAGTGATATCGCGCAAACCGTTTTGTTTTTTGCATCTTCTATGTCGAATCACATTACGATGCAAGATGTGGTGGCAGATGGTGGCGCTACATTAAACGCTTAATGCCATATTCACTAAAGACATAGCCTTTTTTGTGAAAATTAATTAGCTCGGTATGATTATCATATCGAGCTTTTTTATAGGGATGAAAGAGAGTGAAACGCTTCTATCAAACACAAATACCTTTATCTGAATCCGGTTATGTAAATGTTAGTCATTTTTGCTTTATAGAGGGTTCTTTAGTTGGGACTGATTATGACATGACTATCACTAAGCCTTTGGATTACGGTAAGTGGCGAACTAAACGCCAAGAAACTTTCTTAGCTGGGCGGCTTGCCGTTCGACATGCTCAGGTACAGTTGAATATGTTTGCGAAGGATATTCCTAAGGCGGAAGACGGCTCGCCACAGTGGCCTAATGAATACACGGGGAGTATTTCTCATACAGACAACCAAGCTGTCGCGGCGTTATTGCCGCAGGCGCAAGGAGGCATTCAATATATTGGCATTGATTTAGAGCCGCTTGTTAATGCCGATAAGCTTGATGCTGCTTGTTTAATAGGCCTAGAGACTGAACTTAAAATATTGATAGCGGGAGGAGTAGAAAAACCACTTTTAATCTTACTTTTATTTTCGCTCAAAGAAAGTATTTATAAGGCTTTGCATCCTGTGGTTGGGGCGTTTTTTGATTTTTTAGATGTAGAGTTGATTTCAAACGAGGGTAACGACGTTTTTGAATTTCAAGTAAAGCGTCAGTTAAGTGAGAAAATACCATCAGGTTTTATATTACGAGGCAGTTATG
>CAXBGJ010000157.1:0-8196 GCA_963975045.1 uncultured Marinomonas sp.
CAATTATTGTATTTATGCTTTTTAAACAACTTAAGGTAGTTAATATATCTTATGGGAAATCCATAAAATTAACGAAAGAGCTCGATATAGCGGTTAATGTATCAAAACTATCTCTTAAAGCAAAATCTGATTTTTTGGCGACAATGAGTCATGAAATTCGTACCCCAATGAACGCTATTGTAGGCTTTAGTTATTTACTTTCAGACAGTGATCTTACAGAAAATGATCGAGACAAAGTTAATAAAATCCAAAAGGCAGCGACTAATTTACTCAGCATTATTAATGGAATATTAGATTTTTCGAAAATTGAATCTGGAAAGATCGATCTTGAAAAAAGTTCTTTCAATTTAGATGATATACTGGAATATGTTTATCATATCAACGACAGTTCAGCTAAGAATAAAGGTTTAAACTTCACCATCTCTCGTGATTTTTCTATGCCCGATTACTTAATTGGTGACCAAACAAGGCTTCAGCAAATTCTTATTAATTTAGTGAGTAATGCAATCAAGTTTACACATTCTGGTTCGGTTGCGGTCAGAGTGTATAAAAATGATGAAAATGAATTTGTAATCGAAGTGAAAGATACAGGGATTGGAATTCGTAGTGGCGTTGATATTTTTGATGTTTTCCAGCAAGCGGATAGCAGCACAACAAGGCGCTATGGTGGAACTGGGCTAGGATTAAGTATTGTCCAAAAAATAGTCGCATTGCTTAATGGTCATCTATCTTACGAAAGTGAAGAAAATGAAGGCAGCCAATTTTTGGTTGTGCTTCCGTACTGTCCTGATCCGACAATTGCTCCTTATATTTTAAAAAATATAGCTTTGATAAGTGAAGATGTTACTGCTTCACAATTATTGAATAAAATGAATTTTTATAATTACATTGAGTGTAAGTTAGAAAATATTGCTAGTTGTAATGTGCCGTTTTTAGTGAGTCGCGATTTTTCTGCGCGAATTGATGGCCTTACAGAAATGCAGAAGCGTGTTTTTAATGAAAGCGCTTTGTTTTTAGATGGAAGTAGTGATTGCGGATTTTATTCATCTGGCCTTTTTATACCGTCAAATCTTGGAAAAAAAATAAAGACTCTTTCCAATGATTCGAAAAAAACTTTTATGGAGGACTCTTCAGAATTAGAAAATATTAATTCTTCTATGCTAAAAGGGAAGAAGGTTTTATTAGCTGAGGATAATAGAGCTAATGCGGACATAATAGTGGCCATCATAAATAAAGTGGAGGGGGTTGTTGATTGGGTTGAAAATGGTCAAGAAGCCTACGAAAAAGCCATAAAAAACCACTACGACCTTATCCTTATGGATATTCATATGCCAATAATGGATGGGTATAAGGCAAGCGAAAAAATACATTACGCTTTAAATAACAAGAAACCACCGATTCTTGTTCTGACAGCAGATGTTATGAATCTAAACGTTGATGATCTTACGAGTTATTATTTTGATGATGTTTTGTTCAAACCATTAGATCCTTATTTATTGATAAGGAAGGCACAATATTGGATTGAGAAATATAATAAATATTTGATTGTTGGAAGCTCAAGTGAAAAAGAAAATATTTTTAAATTATTACTTGATTTAGATGTGTTGAAAGAAATGTTGATGGAAGGTGATTCTGCTTCAAGTTTCCACATTAAAGCTATCATTGAAAAACACTCGGACTACTCTGGTATTCACTTTCTTAAGGAGATGTTTGGCGATATTAATAACTATGACTATAATGATGCAATATTAAAAATTGAATCATTGAAAAAACACATTTCCATATGAATTTCTAAAGGTAGAGCCCTTGCTAAAATTAATAGATACGCCAGTAGAGTTGGTTTGCCTGCGTAAGAGTGTTCTTATAGTAGATGATATGCCTGAAAACATTGATTTACTTAAGGATATTTTGTCAGAACATTATCAAGTAAAAATAGCAAAAAGCGGTAAAATAGCATTGAGTATTATTGATCGTTGTCTACCGGATGTTATTTTATTAGATATTATGATGCCTGGTATGAATGGTTTTGAGGTTTGTAAAACCTTAAAATCAAATCCGAAGACGGAAGACATTCCCATTATTTTTTTGACGGCAGTTACCGATGCTCAGTATGAGCAAGAAGGCTTCAAAGTTGGCGGTGTTGATTTTATTACCAAGCCGATTACGCCACTGACGACATTATCCAGAGTAGCGACGCATTTAAAATTGGCCGAAACTAATCTTCGTAATAAACAACTGGTTGAGCAAAAAACAAAACAGCTCGATAATGCGTTGGAATCAGCAATTGGTATGCTTGGTGAAATGGGCCAACTTAATGATACCGATACCGGTGTTCATATGTGGCGTATGGCCGATTATAGTGCTGCTTTAGCTAGAGCAGCTGGTTGTGAAGCATCGCAGGTTGAACTGTTAAGGCTGGCTGCACCGATGCACGATACTGGAAAAATAGCCATTCCCGATTCGATTTTGAAATCTCCTAACAAGTTGACAGAAGAAGAGTGGGTGGTAATGCGTCAACACACCGTTCTAGGGCATCAGATTTTAGAGAAAGGGGAGGCTCCGTTGTTTAAGTTAGCGGCTGAAGTCGCACTTGCTCACCATGAAAGATGGGATGGATCTGGTTATCCGTTTGGGTTATCTGGTAAGGATATTCCTTTATCTGCCCGCATTGTTGCATTAGCAGATGTCTTTGATGCGCTGACAATGAAGCGATCTTATAAAAAAAGCTGGACAGTAGAAGAGTCATTGGAGCATATACAGAAAGACGCCAATGCCCATTTTGACCCTGAATTGGTCGGGCATTTTTTGCTTATTGAAGAAGAGTTGCGAGCAATCAAAGATAAGTGGAGCGCGGTTAGTTAACTAACCGCGCAACATTTCTTGAATTTTTTGCCCGAACCACATAAACATGGATCGTTGCGTCCTGTTTTCATCGCATCAGAATTTATTAGGGGCGTGTTTTTTTGCACTTCGTGCTCACCAGAGATGTAGAACCATTGCCCTTTAACTTTCTTAAAAATAGAGCGTTCACTGAGACGGCCAATATGCTTGCCCTCTTTAAAGTGCGCCGAGAAGGCTACAACGCCTGCCTTATCCTTTTCTAGACCTTCTTCTGTCTCATTAATTTCCAGTTTAATCCATTGGGTGTTTTCGTTGCTGTCTTTTATATCAGCAGAGGATTGGTCTGGTTGGTCTTTGATTTTTTGTGTTACAGCGATGTAGTCGAAATCACCGATAGCAAATGCAGTGTAGCGTGAACGCATTAGTATTTCTGCAGTCGGTGCTGTGCCTGGATTATTGTGGTACATGCCACAACACATCTCATAAGGGCTTCCTGTTCCACAAGGACAATTAACTGGGACTGGCATTGATCAACTCCTCTCATCGCCAAATACACTTTAAGGTGCGTATAATACCTGTCTTATTTAACGGCTAACAGGAATTATTTGTGACTTCATCGGGCCCCACTTCATTTTTTTGGTTTGATTTTGAAACGACCGGAACGGACCCTGCACGAGATCGTCCAATGCAATTTGCAGGTATTAGGACGGATCTTGATTTTAATCCTATCGGTGAGCCGATTATGTTTTATTGCCGACTGGCTGAAGATGTTCTTCCCCAGCCGGAGGCGTGTTTACTAACCGGCATTAGTCCACAAGATGCGAATAGAGAAGGGCTGTGTGAAGCCGAGTTTATGCAAGCGGTGGAAGCAGAATTGTCCTTGCCTGGTACTTGTGCACTTGGTTACAACTCCATTCGTTTCGATGACGAAGTGGTAAGGCATGGTTTTTATCGTAACTTTATTGATCCATATGCGCGTGAATGGCAAAACGGTTGTTCGCGTTGGGACATGATCGACTTAGTTAGAATGACCTATGCCATGCGGCCAGAAGGTATTGTCTGGCCAAAAGGGGATGATGGTCAGGTTTCTATGAAGCTTGAGTTGTTAACAAAAGCCAATGAGATAGCCCATGAACAAGCCCATGATGCGCTGTCTGACGTGTACGGTACGATTGAAATAGCGAAATTGATTCGGGCAAAGCAACCTAGATTGTTCGATTATTTTTTAAAAATGCGCCAAAAGCACGAATTGCAGCAATTCATTGATGTTGCTCGAATGAAGCCTTTTCTGCATATATCAGGGATGTTTGGTCATACAAAGCATTATTCTGCTTTTGTGGTACCTGTCGCGCCACACCCCACCAATAAAAATGGTGTGATTGTGTATGACTTAATGGCCGATGCTCAACCTTTGATTGATTTAAGTGTTGAAGAAATACGTCATCGAGTATTCACTCGTAAAGACGAATTGGGAGATCTAGAAAGGTTGCCGTTAAAAGTCATTCATTACAATAAGTCGCCAGCGGTTGCGCCAGCGACTTTTCTGAAAGATGCTGAGGTGGTAAAGCGCTTAGCGTTGGATGGAGAAATATGTCGTCATAATCTTGCCATCATTAAAGGGCAAACTGGTCTAGCTGCAAAACTAAGTGATGTCTTTGTTCAGGAAGAGCGTCCAATCTTAAAAGATCCTGATTTAATGTTGTACGCTGGCGGCTTTTTCTCGCGTGAAGATAAGACTAGGATGGAAACCATCCGCTCGACACCGGTGAACAGTTTGGCTGAATTGGCAATGTCGTTTGATGATCGTCGATTACCTGAAATGTTAATGCGCTATATTGGCCGCAATTACCCAGATCAGCTAAGTGAGTCACAGCGCATAGAGTGGGAAGAGTATCGTCAAGTTCGCTTGCTTGAAAAAGACGGAGGTGGGTCTATTAACATGGAACAATATTTTGACCAACTTAATCACATTGCCCAAAACCCCGACCTACCTGCAGGCAAAAAGATTATGCTGCAAGATCTGGCCGACTACGCTCAAAGCATTTATCCGATAGCATTGTAAGGAATTAGAATGAGTGAACAGCATAAAGGAACCCATTGGCTTGTTGGTCTTGCCGCGTTCATGATTATTATCGCTGGATTAAAGGCGGCTTCGCAGATAGTCGTTCCTCTAATGTTGTCTGTGTTTATTGCCATTGTGTGTGCGCCTGCTATGTCGAGCTTGCGCCGCCGCGGTTTACCTACTTGGCTATCTATCTTATTAGTGGTTTTTGTCATATTAATTGGCATTAGTTCATTGGCGTTGCTGGTTGGCGCTTCTTTGGATGAATTTTCCAATCAGCTACCAGATTATAAAAAACGCTTTGCTGAAGAGATGTCCAATGTCATCGCCATGATGAATAACCTAGGTCTGAATATTTCGTATGATCAGGTGAAGGGTTATATTGACCCCTCGGCATTGATGCAGATGGTTGCTAACGCTTTGAGGGGGTTGGGTAGTGCACTGACCAATTTTATTTTGGTGGTGATGATCGTAATATTCATTCTATTTGAAGCGGTCGAATTGCCTAAGAAATTGTCTTTGGCCGTGACCGACGCGTCCAATTCTCTAGAGTGGTTTGAATCCTTTATTAACTCCGTGAATCGCTATTTGGTGATCAAAACATTGGTTAGCATTTTAACCGGTGTGCTAATAACTATTTGGTTATGGGTGCTGGGTGTCGACTTTCCAATTTTATGGGGTGTTTGTGCTTTTCTTTTGAATTTTGTGCCAAACATTGGCTCGATCATTGCGGCCGTACCGGCGATGTTATTGGCATTTGTTCAGCTTGGTAGCTTGTCGGCTGGGTTAACTGGCGCAGGTTTCTTAGTGGTTAACTTAATTGTTGGTAACATGATTGAGCCTCGTTATATGGGCAAAGGATTAGGGCTTTCTACCTTAGTGGTTTTTCTTTCTTTACTGCTATGGGGTTGGGTGTTTGGTCCTGTTGGCATGCTGCTTTCCATTCCGCTTACTATCATTATGAAGTTGGCGTTTGAAGCAAATCCTAAAATGCATTGGTTGGCGATTATGATTGACTCTGAAACAGATGATTCAAAACGCTAATTGAATTTAGAATACACGAAGCCAGTAGTATCTTATTTTGGAGTCTACTGGCTTTTTTTTCTTTTTTCGCATATACTTCGCCATCGGATTTTCGTCCGAAGGATTCTAGGGAATTTTATTAAGGCATGTAAATGATTACAGGCCTTATACTCATCAAAAAAAGGTACTAATTTACATGTCCGATGCTGAAACTCAGCCTACATTTGCTTCGTTGGGCTTAATTGCCCCTGTTCTTAAGGCTGTTGCCGACTTAGGTTATGAACAACCATCTGCTATCCAAGCGGAAAGTATTCCATATTTATTAGAAGGTCGTGATCTTCTAGGGCAAGCGCAAACAGGTACAGGTAAGACAGGAGCGTTCGCGCTTCCTTTGTTATCTCGACTTGATATCGCAGATAAAACGACACAATTACTTGTATTGGCTCCAACTCGCGAACTTGCTATTCAGGTTGCTGAAGCATTTCAAAGTTACGCTCGTCATCTTCCAGATTTTCATGTTTTGCCAATATACGGCGGCATGTCATACGACACTCAACTTCGTCAGCTTAAGCGTGGCGTTCAAGTTGTTGTTGGTACACCTGGTCGTGTTATGGACCACATTCGCCGTAAAACATTAAAACTAGATGGCCTTAAAGCACTAGTTCTTGATGAAGCGGATGAAATGTTGCGCATGGGATTCATCGACGATGTCGAATGGGTTCTTGAGCAAACACCACCGACTCGCCAAATTGCTTTGTTCTCTGCAACGATGCCTGCTGTTATTCGTCAGGTGGCTAACCGCCATTTAACGAATCCAAAAGAAGTGAAAATCGTTACAAAAACATCGACAGCGATGACGATTACACAAAAATACTGGCCAGTAAGCGGTTTGCATAAGCTTGACGCCTTGACTCGTATTCTTGAAATGAACGAACACGACGGCATGATCGTCTTTGTTCGTACAAAAGCAGCAACGGTTGAATTGGCTGAGAAGCTATGTGCCCGTGGTCATGCTTGTGAAGCATTGAATGGTGATATTAGCCAGAATTTACGTGAACGTACGGTTGATCGTATTAAGAAAGGTCAAATTGACATTCTTGTTGCGACTGACGTTGTGGCGCGTGGTTTGGATGTAGAGCGTGTAAGTCACGTTGTAAACTATGACATTCCATACGATACAGAGTCTTATGTTCACCGTATCGGTCGTACTGGTCGTGCTGGTCGTGCTGGTACAGCAATTTTGTTTGTTGCTCACCGCGAACGTCGCATGTTGCAAGCCATTGAGCGTGCAACTCGTCAGCCAATTGAAAGCATGACGTTACCAACGGCTTCTGACATTAACGAACATCGTGTTAATCGCTTTAAGCAAAGCATTACTGACACAATGGACAACGAAAATCTTGATTTCTTCCTGGACCTTGTACAAAGCTACCAGAAAGAAAACGAAGTTGACCCATTGAAAATGGCGGCGGCTTTGGCTCATATGGCTCAAGGTAAAACGCCATTGTTGTTGTCTGAAATGGAAGTTCGTCATGAACGCAAAGAGCGCCGTGATGATCGCGAAAACTCTCGTGGAGATCGAGGTGACCGCGGTGACCGTCCAGATCGTGCACCACGTGAGCGTAAAGTTCGCCCAGTAACCGCTGAAGCTATGCCTTTGAAAGACGACCCAAATACGTCTATGACGCGCTATGTTGTTCAAGTAGGGTACAGTGCAGGTGTTAAACCTGGAAACATTGTTGGCGCGATTGCAAATGAAGCGGAAATTGAAAGCCGTTACATTGGGCACATCGAAATTTATGAAGATTTTGCAACGGTTGATTTACCGACTAACTTGGATTCCGATGTATTGGGCAAGTTAAGCAAAACTCGTATTTGTGGACAGCGTACTGACATTGCTAAGCTAGAGAATGCCGACGAATTGAATAAGCGTGCAGCATCGCCTTCAACTCGCAAGCGTCCTGCTGGTGGCGGTGGTGATCGTCGTCCATCAAATGCCGGTGAGCGCAAGCGTCCTGCTGGTGGTCGTGATCGTGATAACAATCGCGGTGAACGTCGTCCAAGAGCGCCGCGTAAAGACAGTTAATCTGCTTTGCTAGTTGCTGATTTTAAAAAACCGAATCTTTTATAAAGATTCGGTTTTTTTATGAGCGGAACTCAGAGGGCTTTGACTCTGCTACTTCGGAATAGATTCTGTTAACATGCTTTTTCCCTCTCTACCTTCTAATAAGTTATCTAAAAAGGCCTGTGATGAACGAAATTACTATAAT
>CAXBGJ010000158.1:0-8161 GCA_963975045.1 uncultured Marinomonas sp.
GAGTGACATAGACAATGCTTTTAGTGAGAAGTGCCAAGGTGTTTTGTGGGTTTTATTCAAACTCTGTCGATCTCGGGAGCCAGCTTTACTTGACCACTACACCCTCCCCTTTGTCTTCCAAGGGGAGGGCTAGGGAGGGGTTGTTTTTTGGATTTTATAGAAGTGGAATCATCTGCAAAGTTCGAAAAGTTGTATTTTAATAACCAACTAAGACCTAGCAACCTCTGGGAAGTCCAGTGATACCTATATTTCAAGTCAATTGAGCTCTCATGGCCATGCGAATATGGCTTTTAAAGCTAAGAACCTCCACGCCTTTTTTTGAGTTTTATTGCTACTTATTACTACTTATTGCTAAAAAAATAAGCACAATCAATCAATCAACTTATTATTTTCATCAAAAAAGGGAAACGGCCCAACCACGTCATCTTTCGATATGATGTAACTTATATGACCTGTAACACTATCCGGTTTGAGTTTGAATAGTTGAATAGCCGGTGGCTCTAGAGAAAAGCTTGATGGCGCATTAGGGTTTAAATCTAAAGTCACAGCATGGCTATGAGACGGTCCGACCCAAACAGGCAAGCCATGCCATGTTGCGCAAATAGAACGATGTAAATGTCCTGCAACGAGGCCTGTGACCTGCGTATGATGCTTGACAACTTGCCATAACGCCTCATCGTTTAGAAGTTTTTGTACATCCATATGATCTATCCCCACTTCCATAGGCGGGTGATGAAGAAAAATAAGCGTCGGTAACTCAGTATGAGCCAAAAGCTGCTCTGACAACCAAAGTAAAGACTCAGGCGCTAACTGTCCATAAGGCTTTCCAAGTACTGATGTATCCAAACCAAGAAGGTGATAGCCCTCGGAAATTTGTGAAAAATGACAAAATTCTGAGTGATCAAAACTCGCTAACCCATCAAAAGCAACACGAAGATGATCTCTATGGTCATGGTTACCTGGCACAACTTTGATTGGAGCCTTCAGCTTTTTCAGCTCTGGGACTAACACGTCGTATTCCTCAGGTGTACCAAAATCCCCTAAATCGCCCGTAACAATAACCCAATCTGGTTGAGGTGATAGGCTATTAATATGAGCAACCGCATTTTTTAGACACTGCAAGGTATCGACTTTTTGGTATGCGATTTTACCTTGTTTCTTTATATGTAAATCTGTTAGTTGTGCAATTAACATACAGCACTCTCTCGTTGTTGAGTTGGTAATAACACAAGACGAGAAGATGGAATAATCAACCCCACCCGATCGCCTTTGGCGTAGCGTTTTCGTTCAAAACAGTCCACATGAATTAAATTATTCTGCCCTTCTACTTCAACTAATACTCGGGTTCTGTCTCCCAAAAAAACACTTTGAGAAACGGCACCTTTTACACTGGCATCTTCAAACGTCATTAAACGAATGTCTTCTGGACGTGACATGCAACGAAGTCGCTCTCCTTCTGAATACGGTTCATAAAGTGCTGCAGATAAAGGGAGATAATGCGTCCCAAACGACAAATTCTGGCCTTGTAACTGACCATCAAAATGATTCATCTGACCAATAAAATTCGCCACAAATTCACTTTTTGGAGACAAGTAAATGTCTTCGGCCGTACCAATTTGAACAATTTCACCATGATCTAATATGGCGATACGATCACCCATTGCCATTGCCTCTTCCTGGTCGTGGGTCACGTACACAGCGGTAATACCTAAGCGCTTTAACAAGGCGTTGATGTCAGTACGTAAACGCTTTTTCAACAAAGCATCTAAGGCAGATAAAGGCTCATCAAGCAACAAGACCTCAGGCTCGGTAATAATGGCGCGAGCCAATGCTACACGCTGGCGCTGACCACCAGATAATTGGTCGACACTGCGATGGGCATAAGCTTGCAAATCGAACATATCGAGCATCTCTTGGACTTTTTTGTCTTTGTTCACTTTGCTTTCACCACGCACTCGCAAGCCGTAAGCAATGTTGTCGCTGACATTCATATTGGGAAACAGTGCGTAGGATTGAAAGACCATACCGACTCTACGCTGCTCAATAGCAATCTGTGTTACATCACGTTCGCCAAAGTGAATTTCACCACCTTGGTCGCAAAATTCTAAGCCCGCAATCAAACGTAAAGTGGTCGTTTTACCGCAGCCAGATGGTCCAAGTAGCACCAAAATCTCACCTTTCTCGATATGTAGATCAAGAGGCTTAAGCGCCAATGTGCCATCCGAAAAAGTCTTCTGTACCTGCTTTAAGGTAATTTCCACACTCGTCGATACATTTTTCATGTTAGTGCCTATCTTATTCATTTATAGATACCCTTAGTCCGAACTAAGCCGGACGCTTAGGTTTGCGATTAAGCCATTGTGCAGCGATCAGTAAAGGCAAAATCATGCCCAGGAAAATCAATGTATATGCTGAGCTCACTTCCAAACGCATTGAGGCATAAGAGTCCGCTAAACCAACCGGTAAAGTTTTAGTAATCGGAGTATGTAGCATCCACGTCAAATTAAATTCTCCCGCAGATAACGTCAGCGTCATTAAGATGCCGCTAACAATGCCCGTTTTACAATTTGGTACAATCACATGAAAAAAACGTTGCCAAAAACTTGCCCCTAAACTGGCAGCACCTTCTTCCAACAACCGAAAGTTGATGCTTTGCAATACAGCCAGCACAGACTTAACCATAAATGGTAAGGTGAAAATCACATGACCCACCAATATAAATAACCAGCTCATACGAAAGTCACTAAAACCGCCGTATACCGAAATGAGACCAAGCGCAATCGCCATGCCCGGAATGGCAATCGGTAAGGTCAAACATTCATCCAAAAACGCAGAGAACTTACTCCGGGTTCGCGCAAGATAATAAGCACAAGGCACGCCCACACAGAGGTTAATTAAAGTAGTTACCAAGGCTATCTTCATGGTCAACCAAATCGTATCTGAGTAGAGCCCCCAAACCTGAATGATCCAGCGAAAAGTAAAACCGCTCTTAATACCCACAAAATAATTGTTGGTCAGTCCTGCCGTAATAGACATAAAAACAGGCACAATCAAAAACGCACAAACGAGTAAGGTAAAAGCAAGTTGCAGATAAAAATACATCCCCCTTTTCATATTAACCTCCCATTCCCAACGACGAACCACCTTGACGACGAGCAATGGTCAAACAAAGCCAGGTGATAAATCCCAGAATCAAACTCAATGCTGCAGCCATGGCAAAATTCGCATTGAGCGTAAATTCTGAATAGATCGTCATTGGTAACACATTAAGATTCGTCGCCAAGGTAAAAGCTGTACCGAAGGCCCCCATGGAGGTGGCAAAACAAATAGAACCAGAAGAAATTAAGCCCGGAGTCAGCGCCGGCAACGTCACATCTCGCAGTAATTGCCAACGATTTGCCCCTAAAGAACGGCCCGCTTCAATCAGGTTATAATCTAATTTTTCCGCCGCCCCCATAACAGTCAGCACCACACGAGGAATAGAGAAATATAAATAGCCAATAAAGAGGCCAGAAATGGAATAAGCCAAGGTCCATCGTTCGCCAACAAGAGCGAGCCCCAGTTCGGCAAATAAACCTTGTCGTCCTGCCAACATGATCACAAAAAAACCAATCACTACGCCCGGAAACACCAAAGGGAAACTCAACATGGCAACCAATAAAGATTTGCCTTTAAACTCATAACGCGTCAAAAATAAACCCACAATAGTGGCGATAACTAAACTGGCGACGGTCACAACGAAAGATAATAAAAACGTCGATAAAAGACTTTTTAGGTACATGGGTTTCGTTAAAATATACCAATAACTAATGCCATTCTGTTCCGCTAATGACAGCCACAATAACTTAACCATTGGCAGTAAAAAAAAGGCTACACAGATAATCACAACAGGGATAATTAATAGATAATATTGCTTGTTTTGCTTCATATTCTCTTCGCCACAAAATCTTTTTGATAAGGCTTTTTATTCGTTAGGGCCTTCATAAGACAAAGAACAAAATCTCGCTCTTTGCCTTATGATCCCTAGTTAATTAACGAACTTCATTCAAATAACGCTGAGCAAAACCGCTTTGTGCTTCAGCCATCTTGGCAAAGTCGACCGTTTTTGCTCGCTGGTAATCTGACGCTGGCAAGAATTTCGCTTCAATCTCAGGCGTCATAGCAGAGGAGATGACAGGTCGAAGGTAGGCTTCTGCCCATACGACTTGACCTTTATCCGACAGGACAAAATCTAATACCTTGTGGCCATTTTTAGGGTTTGGTGAATTTTTCACCGCGCTCATCACGTAAGGCACAACAACAGAACCTTCCTTAGGAATCACAAAAGCAACGTTAACACCGTCTTTGTATTTGGCGCGGTAAGCATTGAAATCGTAATCAAGAAGAATGGGGATTTCACCCGAGATGACACGAGCGTAAGCCGTTTGCTTAGGAACGATTGGGCGATTCTCAGCCAGTTTTTTAAAGTAATTAATGGCTGGCGTGAAATCATTCATATCGCCACCAAACGATTGGTTAATCGCTACCGCACCAGCGTAACCAACAAATGCACTAGTCGGATCAAGATAGGCTACCATTCCCTTGTATTCCGGTTTTAAAAGGTCATCCCATGATTGCGGTACTGGGCGGCCATCAAGCGCATCTTTATTGACAAAAAAACCAATGGTGCCAGAGTGAATCGCAAACCATTTACCATCAGGATCTTTCAGACCTGCTGGGATTTTATCCCAGTTTTTCGGTTTATAAGCATCTACCACACCGATCTCAGCGGCCTTAATACCGAAAGACACACCGTAATACGCAACATCGGCTACAGGGCTATTTTTTTCAGCCACCAGCTGTGACAAAGTTTGACCTGAATTTTTATTATCCATCGGAATGGAAATACCTAAGTCTTTTTTAATTAACTCAAGCTGCCCACCCCAATTCGCCCACTCTGGCGGACAGTTATAACAAATCGCATCCGCTGCGTAAGACGCTCCTGCGCTGAGCCCTAGCGATATAACGGCCAGCTTAGTTACCTTTTTAAAGACACTCATTAAACTCTCTCCTGCTATTTTTAAAGAACACGTCGCATTGTTGGCGGCTGACACTCAGCCATGGTTCCCACAAAGTGGGGTTGGTAATCTAGCTGCTTAGTTAAAGGAAGCGTTGTTTTGTGTTTGCTGTTGAACAATAAATCCACCGCATACAACCCCATCGTGTGATGAGGTACTTGAATCGTAGCAAGAGGTGGGTAAAGAATTTGTCCGAGCGCCATGCCATCAAAGCCGACGACTGATACCATTTCTGGAATAGCGATGCCTTGCGCTTTAAGGTGATTCACCAGCTTCAAGGCCAGCAAGTCATTGCTGCAAAACCACGCTGTTGGCGCTGAAAGCGAATCAAAGAAAGAGCCTTGAGTTTGGTCAAATGGTGTGAGCGCATACTGATCAACTTCAACCAACTGCATAGGAGGCAAGAGTGTTTCTTGTTTGAGACGGTCGGTAAAACCTAAGTAACGCTGCTTAGCTCTATCGGAAGACTGAAAACGTCCTGCAACCATGCCAGTTTTTTGATGGCCTAAAGCCAGTAATTGATCAGCGACATCCCACCCAGCTTGATAGTTGTCCACATACACGCACGGCTCATCTAGGGATTGGTTATGAACAAGGCAAAAAGGAAAACGAAATTCACGCAGTAAGGATAAGGCTTCGTTATTTTCTACAGAGGCCGTGGTGAGAATAACGCCCACGACACGTTGTCGAATCAGATCAATAATCGCTTGCCTCTCTCGGCTTAGCTCATATTGAGTGTCTACCACAATCACAGAGTAGCCAAAGTGACGAGCTCGCTGTTGGATACCGGCAACTATTTCTGAAAAAACGGGGTTAAGCAGACTCGGAATCATCACGCCAATAGTAGGGTTATGATTCCAATCCACCTGTTTAGAAGCTTGATTGGCATCGTAACCTGTCAAGGCAATGACTTTTTCAATACGAGTTCGTGTTTCGCTACTCAATGGCCCTGTATTATTCAAACACCTTGAGACTGTCGCAGGAGAAACGCCTGCTAACGCCGCTACATCTTTAATATTCATAACTGCCAACCTTCCGATACCACTCTCAGATGCAGCGAAGTATAGAAAAATCACGTGACGGATTTATGACAGCAAAAAGCAATTAGCAGCAAGATAGAAGAAAATAACCGCCATTTATCGGATATTTGTTGAATTTTAACCTCTGAAACGTAATTGTTTCATACGAAAATCAAACAATAAAAAAAAGCAAAAAAAAGCAAAAAAAAGCAAAAAAATACTGAAATGCCTATAAAGGTGAGGCCATACCAAAAACTCATGAATATTTGGACTGAAGATGATTTCATTGTCTCCGTTTTGTACCATTTTTCCGCACTCTAAGATTTATCCTATTTTCCACAAAAACAAACAAACCAATTCATTACCGTATTTGACGTAACTGTGACTCTTTTTTAGTAGTGTTCAGACACTTTGTATTAGTGTGTTTATGTTATTATGCCGTCATATTAAGTACTGAGAATCATGGTATTGAGTCTCTTTCCTACAATAAAAATAAGGTTACTTGCTGATTGAATCGGTGAATTAAATAGTCATGAACGACTGTCCATACGTTATTTTTCAAGGTGATTTCTAATGAAGTTAATACAATTTTCTTATAAAGCCACATTGGCTGCGGCGTTGGTTGTGATGGTGGGTTGTAGTTCGTCACCGACAGGACGTAAGCAGTTTGCGGTGTTACCCGACAGCCAAATGAATGAGATGGGTGTTCAGTCTTTTACAGAAATGAAGAAAGAAACACCGGCGTCACCGGATGCTAAGTTACGTGAGCAAGTGCAATGTGTCGCAGATACGCTTATTGCGGTGCTGCCGGATAAATACCGTAACCAAGATTGGGAAGTCGTGTTATTTAACGATGAACAAATCAATGCGTTTGCCCTGCCAGGCTACAAAGTGGGTGTTTATACTGGCCTATTGAAAGTGGCTGAAAATCAATCCCAATTAGCAGCTGTGGTCGGCCATGAGTTGGCGCACGTCATTGCAAGACATGGTAATGAACGAGTTTCGACTCAATTGGCAACAAGCCAAGCGCTGGCATTAGGTTATCAGTTGAGTGGTGAAGAGTCGCCGGAGAAAATTGCAATTTTCCAAGCATTAGGCATAGGCGCGCAAGTCGGCATTATTTTACCCTTCAGCCGCTCCCATGAATCTGAAGCCGATTTGCTTGGCTTAGAATACATGGCAAAAGCAGGCTTTGACCCACGAGAAAGTGTTCAGTTGTGGCGTAATATGAGCGCGAGTAGTGACAGTAAAACACCAGAGTTATTGTCGACACACCCGTCGAACTCTACTCGTATTGAAGATTTACAGGCCAATTTACCAAAAAATCTCATTACGTATGAAGCCTTACTAACGCAGAATAAACAGGCTAAGTGCTACTGATTTTTAAATTGAAATAACATTATAGAAATACAGAGAAACAAGTAAAAATAGAATAACAATTTAAACTTGTGTTTCTGTATTTTTAAAACGAAATGTTCTTATTTTTAATAACCTCTCCCTGTCGCACTAAGATTTTTCACAGCCGCCCACTATACATAAAGCTCTAAATATTTAAGATACCTTAAAGATATCCATTAACATTTAAACACATTGACTTCAAAATTTTCATGGTACCATCCGGCCAATTTTATTGGCGCCGTTGATAAAAATCTCGGCTTTTACTTCTTAAAGATAAATAGCCCATAGATTGCATGTTTCGTAACTAATGACGTTTTTTAATGGATGCTATCTGGCTTGATACTTCTATTTTGTATAAGGGTAAGGAAAGGATGACACTTATCAATTCGCAAAAAGTAATGCCATTGTGGTTAGGAATAGTACTGATATGTACCTTGAATTTTGCGCATGCAGCCACGCCTCTTACCGACTACTTCAAAGACACTTGGTCTACTCAGGAAGGCTTACCACACAACAGTATTAATGCCATAGCGCAGACCTCTGACGGTTATTTATGGTTTGCTACTTGGGAGGGTGTTGCACGCTACAATGGTCGTGATTTTCGTTTTTTCGAACGCTCAACAAAAACGGGAATGATTGACTCTGGTACACGAACACTCGTATCAGACGATAACAACGGCTTATGGA
>CAXBGJ010000159.1:0-8081 GCA_963975045.1 uncultured Marinomonas sp.
AAGCCGTCAACGGCATTACCTTCGAACAAGAGCCACTTCGTTCATGATGCCCTACAAAAACCACCCACCACCTCATCCAACACCAACCCACCTCGTAGGTCAGATTAGCCGAGGAACGAGGCGTGATCTGACGGCTAAGCCGTCAACGGCATTACCTTCGAACAAGAGCCACTTCGTTCATGATGCCCTACGGAACCAACTCACCACGAAATCACCAACAACATTACCCAACCCTTAGATCTTATAAGGCGAAGAACGAACAAAAGTATATCTATTAAAGCCCGTTGGCTTTCAGGGCAATACGTTTACGCTGCGCGTCCACTTCTAACACGGTGACGTTAACTACTTGACCAACACGCACAAAGTCTCGTGGATCTTTCACAAATCGGTTTGCTAACTGAGAAATATGAATCAAGCCATCTTGATGCACACCGAGGTCAACAAAAGCACCAAATGCCGCGACATTCGTCACAACGCCTTCTAGCGTCATCCCCTCTTGTACGTCCTCAAGCTTCTGAACGCTTTGGTCGAAAGAAGCATATTGAAATTCCGGTCGAGGATCTCGTCCCGGCTTTGCTAACTCGGTCAGAATATCGGAATAGGTAAAATCACCGGCTTGAGCAAAGCATGGCGCCAATGACTTTAGTTGCTGCAACGCGCCGTTATTGTTTAGTAAATCATGCGCTTTTATAGATAAATGCGCGGCCATCTGTTTAACAAGCTCATAAGACTCAGGGTGAACACCAGATTGATCCAATGCCTCTTTACCATTCAGTATTCTTAAAAAACCAGCGCATTGCTCAAAACACTTGTCGCCAATACCTTTTATCTTTAACAGCTCGGCGCGAGACTCGATTCGACCTTTTTGCTGACGATAATCGACGATATTTTGCGCCAAGCGATGGGTTAAACCAGACACATAGGATAATAAAGACACCGACGCGAGATTAATGTCCACACCCACCTTATTTACGCAATCTTCTACGACATTGGCTAGGGATTTGGACAACTGAGAGACTTTGACATCATGCTGATATTGGCCCACTCCAATAGCCTGAGGATCGATTTTCACCAACTCTGCCAGCGGATCTTGAAAACGTCGAGCAATAGAAACAGCGCCGCGAATGGTGACGTCTAAGTCCGGAAACTCCTGAATCGCAATAGGAGATGCCGAATACACAGAAGCGCCTGCTTCGCTGACCACCACGGTACGACAATCTAGGTTTGTCTCAGTAATGAGCGTTCTGATTAGCGCTTCAGTCTCTCGTGAGGCCGTACCATTACCAATCGCGACCCAGCCAATATGGTGTTTGTGAATCAACTGAGAAAGTGTTCCATTCGCTTCTTGCACACGGTTCTGAGGCCCGTGAGGATATATAACACCATGATCTAGCAAACTACCCTGCTCATCGATCACTGCCAATTTAACACCATTACGAAAGCCAGGGTCGACACCCAATACACGATAGGCACCTGCAGGCGCCGCCATTAATAAGTCTTGAAGGTTATCGGCAAATACTTGAATAGCACCGCCTTCCGCTCGTTCTTTAAGTTGAGAAAGAACGTCCGTTTCTAATTTAGGAAGCAGCTTATTTTCCCAAGCAATGTTTAAATATCGGCGCTGTAAAGAAGATATTCGCTGAGAGCCTAGTTCCGTCGTATCAAACATTTGATTGAGATGAGGAAATACTAATGCGTCAGGGTAATTTTTTTCACCTTTTAAGGAGACGCTTAGTTTTAATATTGATTCTTTTTTCCCTCTAAATAGAGCGAGTAAACGATGAGAAGGCACCTTACTTATGCCCTCTTGATAATCAAAGTAATCTCTAAATTTTTCACCTTGTTCTTTTTTACCACGTAAAACACGGCTGGTTAACACTCCATTTTTAAGTAACTCAATACGCCCTTGCTTTAAAACATCGCTGTCGTTCGAAATGGCTTCGTTTAGTATTTCAGTTGCCCCTATTAACGCGGACTCAGCAGAAACGATGATCTTATTCTGTTTACACCATGCCTCAATAGCAGACAAGCTATCAGATCGCTGCCCTGCCCATATCTGTGCTGCCAAGGGCTGAAGTCCTTGCTCTTTTGCTTCATCCGCTTTTGTCTTACGCACTTTTTTAAAGGGTGAATACAGATCTTCTAGCTCATTTTTAGAAATGGCATTTTGTATTTTTTTTCTTATTACATCCGAGACACTAGAATCTTCTGCCAGCAAAGAAAGAATACTTTCTTTACGTTTTTTCAATTCAGTTAAATACTGCCACCTGTCATAAAAAGAGCGTAAATCAATATCACTCATCCCCCCTGTGTTTTCTTTTCTGTATCGAGCGATGAAGGGCACCGTCGCCCCTTCTTCAAATAATTGAATAATATTATCGCCGTACTTTTTTAATATAGAAAACTCTAAGCTTAAGTTATCAGATATAGAATTCATTCATTACCCTATTGTTTACACTTTTCTAACCATTTAGACACATTATTTGATTAGCATATTAGGTTGTTTTTTATTAGAATCCCCACACAAACTTGAAATAGTCTAAAATCAAGCCACAATGTATTGATTGTAATTCAATGTTTTTAAAGATATGAATTAATACTCAATTTGTAATACACAATAAAACATCACTTTTTTCTCTGGTTAAGATTCACAATCAGTCATGAAAGCGTTTTATTTTTCCATTTCTGGAAATTCAAATGTATTAATTTTAACACACCACTGAGTGTAAAGGATGGATCTCTTTTTCAGTGCAGGACCAACCAGTTTTTGAGAGAAAACCCGTTCTTAACAGATCAATAGGAGATACCAATGAGTTTATTACTAGAATTAGCCGGCAATAAAGCAAAAGCACGTGCAGCCGCAAAAGAGTTGAGCGTAGCACAACTTGAAAACCTAATTGCTGGTTTCAACAACGCGCTTGAAAAAGCCAAAGAAGAAGCGGCAGCATACGATGCAGAGCTTGCACTTAAATCTGCTCGTGCAGAAGAAATTGCAAACCTAATCGCTAAAAGCGGCCTAACCATGGAAGAAGTAGCCTTGCTAACCACTCCTAAAGCTGGTGCAGCAAAAGGCAAAACGGTTGAGCCAAAATATCGCCTAACCGTTGAAGGCGAAACCCATGAGTGGACTGGCCGTGGCCGTACACCGAAAGTATTCCAAGCGTATTTTGATGCGGGCAATAGCCGTGATAGCGTAGAAATCAAATAGTTCTATTTGATACTTACTCCAAAGAAAGTAAAAAAGCGACTTAATTAAGTCGCTTTTTTACTTTCTTTCAATGCTAAACTAAAAAACTGGTTCTAGAGGTGATTATTTTTCTCGAAATGCGAACCTTGACAACACGATAAAGCAACCTATCATCCCACCCAATAAAACACCTACAATTGCAATTAGAGGTCGCTTAGGTGATGTACGCCCAAGAGGCATTTCTGGTGATTCAATGTATCTAAATGTTCGAAAAGAAGCCCCAGCGCTTATGTCTAAACTATCTAATAAGCTCATTTTTGCGTCAACTATCTGCAACCTCGGTACAATAATGCCAAATTGATTAATGGAAAGGCTGTCTAACACTTTCATTTTAGCTTCTAATGCACTTGAGCCAATATTAATTGCAAACAGCTCTTGATTTCCTAAGTTTTGCTGGGGCTGACTAACACCCGCCGCCTTAGCAATTTGCAAGGCATATTTCGTCAGTTCTCGCTCACTTTGCAATCTTCTCATCGCCTGACCTTCCAACAAGGCTTTTTGTTGAATTAACTCACCGCGCTTGCCTTCAACGATTGCCTTCAAGTTGGCAAGCGCGATGTTTTGAGCTTTTATTTCGATATATTTAATATACTCATTTAAAAAATCAAGGCTCTTTTCAGCGTTTTCTTGAACACCTTGTAAGGTATATAACACATAATTACTTTTAGAATTGATGACATTTTCAGTCAGTTTTTGATACCACTTTTTATAGAGACTAGCCTCAGCATCTTTATAACCTTCTCCTTTGAAATCGTTTTGCAAATTTTTCAGTTCAACTTGAAAATCTAAAGAAGAAGAAATAAATTCTTTTTTATTCGCTCTAGACTGGTATTGCTGTATGAGAATTTGAAACAAATTTCCTGGTAAAAGAAAGTCATCTAATTTTTTACTAAAAATGATTGTTCCGTCATCTTGATATACATCAAATACTGGCTGAAAGTCATTGACCATCTTTTGATAAGCCGAATAATCACTGACTTGTGGCACAGTCACTATGACTTCAGTGGTCCATTTTTCTTTCGCTAAGAATGCATAAGCAATGGCAATGGCAGTACAAATAACCGTCACGGCAATAATTGTAAATTTACCCTGCCAAAGCGCAACGACAAGCTCTTTTAAATCAATTTCATCGTCTTGTTGATTAAATTGATACTTGTCCAGTACAGTTTTTTGTTCAAATTGATCTGGGGATAATTGACCTTTTGTCACAACACGCCTCTCTTAAAAAGAATAAAAAGTTACTGTAATATACCCTACTTAGGGCCAGAGCTAGATATTTAACCCATGCTCTTAGATATATAAATCAAATCCCAAACACCGTGGCCTAAACGCTCACCACGTTGTTCAAATTTAGTCAGTGGACGCCATTCAGGACGAGGATGATACAAACCTTTTCCTGCCGCATTTTGATAACCCTCTTGAATCTCCATCACTTCCATCATGTATTCTGCATACGGTTGCCAATCTGTTGCCATGTGGAAGAAACCACCGTCTTTTAATACGTTCGCTACTTGTTGAGCAAATAAAGGCTGAACAATACGGCGTTTATTGTGTTTCTTTTTATGCCAAGGATCAGGGAAGAATAATTGAAAAGCACTCGCGGTATTCTGAGGCAAGCAATTTGCCATGACTTCTATGGCGTCATCGCAATACACTCGTAGGTTAGTAATACCCTCTTCTTTTGCCAGCATCATCAGTTTAGCGACGCCTGGCGGATGCACTTCGATACCGATAAAATCTTTCTCCGGTGCATTTTTCGCCATTTCAACCAGCGACGCGCCCATACCAAAGCCTACTTCAAGCACCACGTCTGATTCGCGACCAAACACAGTTGCATAGTCAATTCGACCATCAGCAAGATTCAATCCATATATCGCCCAGTTCGCATCGTAGTTTTTCTGTTGACCTTCCGTCATTCGTCCGCCGCGCACGACAAAGCTACGAATGGTACGTTTTTTAATGGGTTCTTGAATCTCTGTATTTTGCTCTTGCATGGTTTCGAATCGCTTAATGTGTTCTATAGTAAAGAACCTAACGGTTATGTCCATTAGGCTCAATTCGGTTATTTATCGATCATGATTATATGGTGATCTGGCGGGCAGTTATCCTACCCGAAAAACAACATACTGTCCTGCTTTGCTTCTTGTTTTCTATGCGGTCTAGTCTGATGTCACTTTAGGTGCAGTTGACCGCCACAAACGCCAAGCCAAGCAACACCAAGCCATTAAATAACACAGACCACCTATGGGTGTCACCGCACCTAAAAATGTATAACCTGTTAATGCCATGGCATACAAGCTACCTGAAAAAACCGTATTACCTACAAAAAATAGAACTAATATGCTTTTACAAGAAGGTATATAAGAGGACAAGGCTACGACAATAAGACCCGCCAGCGCATGATACATAAGATACTGACTGCCCGTATGCCACCAGCCAAGTGCGTTAGCATCAAGCACATCGCTCAATGCATGAGCGCCAAACGCACCAGCGGCAACTGAGATAGCTCCTTGAATGGCGAAAAGAGCCGCCCACTTTGAAAGTGCTTGCGTTGAAGGCTTATCATTTATAGGCTCTTTGACTGAAGAAGAAACAATTCCTTCAGTTTTTTGATTAGACATCATTTATTCCAGCACATTTAGATAACCATTACTTCCAATGGCGTAATAGCGGCTATCCGTACCAAATGCCAATGCAATCACACTGGCACCAGAAGGTCGTCCCTTTGGTGTATAAAGGGTCCACTCTTTTTGAACAAGGCCAGTACTCACTTGAACGAGAGAAACATTGCTGTTTACTTCACCAATAAGAATGGATCTATCATCTTGCGAGAAAACGGCTTGGCTAATCGTGATATTACGGTATTTCAATGCACCGGTATCAAGAACGGTTAGTTCTTTTCCCGTTCTAGTCGACCAAATTTTTGCATTACCTAATTTGGCTGCACCAAACGCGTATTTACCATCCGCCGACAATGCCACACTGCCAATACGATTGCTAAGTGGCCATTCGTACTTTTTTTCACCGGATTGCATATCCCAAAGAATCACATTCGAGAAATCGTCACCTGTGATACCGAGCGCTCCATCCGGCGTAACATCAACCGCACGCACCGTAGATCCCGTACGCAATGTTTGTTTAATACCGCCGTTTTTGATATCAAAAAAACGCGCAGTTTGGTCGTTTAACCCAATCAAAGCATAATCGCCGTTTTGCGTCAGCTTGACCGATTGAACATCGCCTGGTGTGGTCCAAAACCCTTCTGATTTACCCGTCGTTGTATTCCATAACACTAACGTACGAGAGCCACCAGTGGCGGCATATTGACCGCTCGGGTCGATATCGACACCAATGATCGAAGAGTATTCACCTTGAGCATGATTCCAACTAAAGCGACGTTCATTGACGGCATTTACCCAATAACTACCACCATGCTGAACAGAGCCGACTAAAGCAGACGAGCCGTCATCGCTCAGCACCGCAGAATATAAACCTTGCACAGCGTATTTTGCCGTTCGAACTGGTGCTTCTGCGGAACAAGATAATAGTGCCGCAGAACAAAAAACGATTAAACTAAGCTTAAGCGTTTTTTTCACTGTGCGCTTCATGTAATTCCTTAATTAGCTGATCCTCATATTGAAACCGATCACACATTACCAGCGTCAACGCTTGCAATGAAAAAGGCAAGGCCTCAAGTTGAGCATTGCAATGCTCTTTCGTGTCATATTTGTCGTTAAACTCAATAGCCACTTCTGTTGAACCATCAATAAGAGGCAATAAATTACGCAACAATACAGACGCCCCATCATCGTCAAATTCCTTCGCCTCCAATGCAAGCTGCTCATAAACAGTAAAATGGCCTGCTGAGACATAATCCACCAGCATTTCACACAAGGCTTGAATTTTTGGCGTGTCCGTTGGTGTAAATTCACCACGGTCACGTAAATATATCCATATTTCTATTAACTGACGACGCTGCTCTAACCAACGATCGATAATCACATGAACGCCGCCCCATCGCTCTTGGGCTGTTTTACATCCTTCTAACATATGATAGCTCCATCAGGTTTAATTTTTATTAGCTTATCTCAAGCATATTCCGATACGTTACCCCCTGCAAGACAATCGCCTGAGGGGTTTTGTAACCTTTTATTAGATAAATGTGTTTTTGTTAACACGTAACGCAATAAGAATATTTAGGATAGCCATGCCGACAAAAGCCACCAAGGTCCAACCAGGAATACTGATACCCAGAAAGGTCCAAACGACGTCACCACATTCACCGGTTCCCATCACCATCGCTTGCATGATTTCTTGCCACGGAAACACGTCAAACATGTAACTCAGGCCAGGTAAACACGCTGGTAACTCATTCGCTGGAAGGCTTTGCAAATACAAATGACGCACCGCCAGAGCGGCGCCAAAAAATGACAATACCACTACAACCCAAGAACACACTTGTCGCGCTTTTTGACTGGACGTTAAGGCCGATGCCAAAGACACCACCCCTATAGAGAAAAAGAAAATGCGCTGCAACATACAGAGAGGACAAGGCTCAAGCGCCATTTGATATTCCATATAAAAAGCCACCGCCAAAAGGGCAAAAGCCGTCAATGCAACCAAACCATGAAAACGACGAGCAGATAAAAACGCAAACATATACGAAGATCCCTAAACTGACTAAATGGATATTTTTAATTAAATAACAAAACTTAAGACAGTAGGAAAATAGAAAAGTGCAAAATACCTACTGACACAACGCTTTAATGCCAGTTAGTATACTGTCAATTGGAATGAATACGAGAGCCTAACATGTCATTGATGATGTCCCTAT
>CAXBGJ010000160.1:0-8006 GCA_963975045.1 uncultured Marinomonas sp.
ATCGCGCCCTCTGAAGCCTCATCAAACCTATCTCGTTTTGATGGCGTTCGATTTGGTCACCGCTGTGACGATCCGAAAGATCTGCTGGATATGTACACTCGCTCGCGGGCAGAAGGCTTCGGTACTGAAGTCCAAAAGCGCATCATGGTCGGCACTTACGCCTTGTCAGAAGGTTACTACGACGCCTACTATTTGAAAGCGCAAAAAATACGCCGCCTCATCAAAGAAGATTTTGTAAAAGCACTTAACGAAGTCGATGTCATCATGGGCCCTGTTGCACCAACAACCGCATTCGGACTTGGCAGCAAAACCAACGACCCTGTCGCTATGTACCTAGAAGATATTTACACACTGTCCGTTAACCTTGCTGGGATTCCCGCTATGTCTATACCAGCAGGCTTTGTGAATGGTATGCCAGTCGGGCTTCAAGTAATGGGTAACTACTTCACCGAAGCTAAGCTACTTAACGTAGCGCATCAGTATCAACAAAATACTGACTGGCACCTTCAAACACCGACCATGACAAAAGGAGCATAAGCATGAATTGGGAAGTTGTTATTGGCCTTGAGATTCATACTCAGCTCACCACGAAATCAAAATTATTCTCTGGCGCCGCTGTAGGTTTTGGTGCTGAACCAAACACGCAAACAACACTGGTTGACCTAGGCATGCCTGGTGCCCTGCCTGTTCTAAATAAAGAAGCTTTGCGTATGGCCGTTATGTTCGGCCATGCAGTTAATGCTGAGATAGGCATGACATCGGTTTTCGCGCGTAAAAACTACTTTTACCCAGACCTTCCAAAAGGCTATCAAACCAGTCAGATGGATCACCCTATCGTTGGCATTGGCCACCTTGATGTCATATTGGAAGACGGAACCACTTCTCGTATCGGTATTACGCGAGCCCACCTCGAAGAAGATGCCGGAAAATCCCTTCATGAAGACTTTCAAGGCATGACAGGAATCGACTTAAATCGATCCAGTACCCCTTTACTTGAAATTGTCTCCGAGCCCGATATTCGATCCGCCAAGGAAGCCGTCGCCTACGTCAAAATGATTCACTCTATTGTGACTTATCTTGGTATTTGTGATGGCAACATGGCGGAAGGTTCAATGCGTTGCGATGTCAACATTTCACTACGACCCAAAGGTCAGACTGAGTACGGTACACGCACCGAAATCAAAAACGTCAACTCGTTCCGTTTTATTGAAAAAGCCATTCACACTGAGGTCGAGCGTCAGGCAGACATTTTAGAAGATGGTGGTCGAATTATTCAGGAAACTCGCCTGTACGATCCAGAGAAAAACGAAACTCGTAGCATGAGATCTAAAGAAGACGCTAATGACTATCGCTACTTTCCATGCCCAGATTTATTGCCCATAGTATTGACGCAAAATTATGTAGATGAAATAAGAGCAAGCTTACCTGAATTGCCAAGCCAAAAAGCGGCCCGATTCCAAAGCGAACATAAGTTGAGCGAATACGACGCCCACGTCCTTTCGTCTTCACGCGCTATGGCCGATTACTTTGAAAATGCAAATGCCGTTGTGCAAGATGCTAAATTGACCGCAAACTGGGTCATGGGTGAACTAAGCAAATTACTCAATCAAGCACAATTAGACATAGTAAACTCCCCTGTCAGCGCTCACAGCTTTGGCGAGTTACTGTTGCGAATCAAAGACAATACAATCAACGGTAAAACAGCCAAAGAAGTTTTCCAAGCCATGTGGGAAGGTGAAGGTTCAGCCGACACTATCATCGAAGCAAAAGGGCTAAAACAAGTCACAGATACTGGCGCAATCGAAACCATGATCCAAACCATTTTGGATGCAAATACCGCTCAAGTTGAACAGTATCGTGCGGCAGACGAAGACAAACAAAAGAAAATGATCGGTTTCTTTGTTGGACAAGTCATGAAAGCATCGCAAGGCAAAGCCAACCCAGGTCTTGTTAATCCCATTCTCGCAAAAATGCTCAAAGGCTAATTTTCATCAGAAAATCTAGTCAAAAAAAATACCGCGCTATCCATATGGCGCGGTATTTTTTTATGATTAATAAACACACTTACAAACTAATAATCCGACACAATTCGATCTCGCCCTAAGCGTTTAGCCTCGCACAAATTATTCTCGGCCACTCGAATTAGCTCTTCGAATGAATCTTTAGGCTGACAACACATCCCCACACTGCAGGTCAGTACAATTTTTGCGTCTGTAAATTCCTTTGAACGCAGACCATCCAAAAAACCTTCCAACATATTGTGTAAATATAAACCACCAGCATTAGCCACAACACAAAATTCTTCGCCACCAAAACGACAAGCCAAAACATCAGGAAAGGCGTTACGAATCTCTTGCCCTACCGCTTCAAGCAATTCATCACCAATAATATGACCATAGGTATCATTGATACGTTTAAAGTGATCAAGATCCAGCATTGCCACAGACATCTCAGACGAGTCATTACTGAAGAGCTGCTCCCCTTCATCAAACAAAAAAAGTCTATTTTTTAACTTGGTAAGTGGATCAATATTTGCCAAATCACGTATTGTCTCTAACATTTCTTGCGTTTCAAGACTGTGAACAACACGACAGTGAAATTCTTCATGATAAAAAGGTTTTTTTAGAAAATCGTTAGCGCCCGCTTTTATGAATTTAGCAGATAAAGCGCTGTCCCCTTCCGCAGAAAGCCCAATAATCACTAAATCTTGAAACCGAGCGTTATACCTGAGCATACGAACCAATTCATAGCCATTCACCAACGGCATATTATAATCGGTTATCAACATCCTAATATCGGGGTCTTTTTCTAACTGAGCCAATGCTTCTTGACCATTTTCTGCCTCAATAACATTGAAGCGGTACTGCTCAAGGAGAATACGAATAAAAAGTCGACTCGTAGAAGAATCTTCAGCAACCAAAACCTTAATTCCTTGGTTTTTACTCAAGCGCTCAATGACTTTAATAACATGATTAAACGAGTAGCGACTGTCTTTGGTAATGTAATCCAAAACACCTTTATTCAAAAGACTCAGGCGCAATTTATCATCAAAGTTACCCGTCAAAACCACACAGGGTATTTTATGAGAAAGTATGAGGTCTACGATTTCACCGTTTTCAGCATCAGGTAAATTAAGATCTACGATTGCGGCAAAATACGTTTCCTCAGTATTACTTAACTTACCTTGAGCTTCTTTATAACAAGCGCACAAAACCGGTATGAAAATAGGATTTCGAGACAGCAAATGGTGGAGCACCTTCAACACCACAGGACTGTCTTCAACCACTAATATTTTTCGCTCTACTATCATTCGCACAATTCCGTATTGAAAAGCTGCATCGGCGCTTTTTGGAGTATATTTTTTCATTATCCTCTATGACCTGCCATCCCGATACTCTAAAATTGTATCACCCGTATCATTTTGTAAATGAACAGTACATTTTTTCTGGATTTTATTTACACTAACGCCTCCTGATTAAGGTCGTTTAATATGCAATGTCGATTTGGCTGTGGTGCTTGCTGCACAGCACCCTCCATTACCTCTCCAATCCCAGGAATGCCCAATGGAAAAATGGCAGGAGAGCCTTGCATACAACTTTTAGATGACTACCGTTGCGCTATTTTTGGAGACGCATCAAGACCTAAGGTTTGCACAGATTTTACCGCCGAAAAATACGCCTGCGGTAACAATAGAGAAGAAGCCATTACTATTTTGGCGCTCATGGAAATCGATACAAGCCCAATACACACTAGCTTATTAAAAAGGAAAGACCAATGACACCAGCAAAAAAACTACTCCCTTTACTTTGTGTCAGTTTATTACTTAGCGCCTGCTCCACCTCTAATTCGAACAAGCAGTTTATTGTTATACCGCCAAGTGAGTCACAGATAGAAAGCAGTGTAAAAGACCAAGTGTCATTAACATTAAACGCATTTACGCCAGTGGCAGGACAAGCCCTTCCCAACCATAGTGTACTTGAGGCCTACAAGGCACGAGGTTATGACCCTATATGGATACAAGACAAAAAAATCAACATGTCGATATACAAATTAGTCGACATACTTGAGCAGTCTTACACCCATGGCCTTAACCCTATCCATTACCACACAGCGATCATTAAAGAATACTTAGAACTAAAGCAACCAACACCTCAACAGTTGGCTGAGATGGATGTCATTACCACCATTGCATTGACCAGCTACGCTCATGATCTAAGTAATGGTCGTTACGAACCTCAGTTGATTGACCCTAATTGGCAACTGGATGCGCCCAATAACAACTGGAAAGATCTACTGTACTTCGATTCTGCAACAGACATGGTCAATTCACTTCCTTTACTGGCTCCTCGAAGCCCGCAATATCAAGTTCTGCAAAAGTGGCTAGTGTATTACCAAGACTTAGCCGCAAAAGAAAAAGATATTTTTGTTAATGCTGGCGTTCCTTTATCTGCAGGTGACGAAGGGCCTCGTGTCGCACAACTACGAGCTCGACTGGTTCAGCTTGGCGATATCCGCTTTTCCACTCGAAAAGTAAATGAAGAGCAATTTGATTTACGTTTGAAAGAAGCGCTTATTCGTTTTCAACGTCGTCATCACATCATGGCGGATGGCGCAGCAGGCTCAAAAACCATAGAGATGCTAAACACACCGCTGAAAACAAGAGCAAAACAAATTGCCTACAACTTAGAAAGATGGCGCTGGCTACCAAGTGAACTAGAAGCCAATCGTATTTGGGTAGACTTAACCAATTACACCGTGGACATGCACCTAAACGGTGAACTCACTTCAATGAAAGCGGTTATAGGCAAACCTGACAGAAAAACGCCTGTTTTCAAAGGCCTGATGACATACATGGTGACCAATCCAACATGGCGTGTGCCGCATCGTATCGCCCGAGAAAACCTATTACCCAAATTACAGACTGACCCAAACTATCTCGTGAAGCATGGCTACAAAGTCTATTCAAGCTGGAGCATTGGCGCGAAAGAACTGGATTCAACCAAAATAGACTGGAAAGCCATCAGCGAGGAAAAGTTAGCCTTTCGTTTTGAACAAGAACCAGATGAAGGCAACGCGTTAGGCCAATATAAATTCATGTTCCCGAATAAGAACGAAATATACCTTCATGATACACCGTCGAAACACTTATTCCGCGAAGAAGATAGAGCCTTCAGCTCAGGTTGTGTTCGCCTAGAAAACCCAGCGGAATTTGCAAGAGAGATCACCAAAGGTAGTAAGCAATTTAATGAAATGACCAAAGCACTGAAAAACGAAAGTAACACGGTTATTTCACTACCGACTTACATCCCAGTTTACCTTGTGTATTTTACAGTTGTCCCTAACGCCAACGGAATGCTGGAATTCCGCAATGACATCTATGAAAGGGACGCTCTTATGGAAGAAGCCATGGGGTACGCCGCGTTCAGCGCTAGAGATTCAATTTAATACGCTTCTCTCTAATCAAAACACACAAAAAACCTATAAACGTCTCAAACGCTTATAGGTTTTTTATTGGAAATAACGCCCCTAAAAACCGTAAACTGAAGACTACTTAACCATAATACAAACGGTTACTTCTTCACGGTCATGGTACAGATGCTTTACTTGATACTTATAACGGACACCCGCTTTCTTAAGCATCTCCTCTATGGTTTGCATACACAGAGTCACTTCTTGATAACGCTTTTTCATCGGCAATTTCAAGTTAAAAATAGCCCTTCTTGTCCACCCATTGGCTAGCCATTTAGCCATCAACTCCGCGACCTTTATTGGGCGCTCAACCATATCGCAAACCAACCAATCAACCGTATAAGGCGGCTTATACTTAAAACCATCCGCCTTCTCGTGTTCAACTAATCCGGTAGACATGAGTTCTTTTTGCATTGGGCCATTATCAATGGCAATAACATGAATGCCTTTTTTAACAAACTGGTAGGTCCAGCCACCAGGCGCCGCGCCCAAATCAACCGCCGTCATACCTTCGATCAGATCCTCTTCAAGCGTTCGCTCTGGGATGAATTGCAGGAACGCCTCTTCTAATTTCAAGGTCGAACGACTTGGCCCTGCAGCGGGAAAACGCAACCGACGAATTCCCATTGGAAACTCGCTTCGACAGGCCGCATAAGACACACCTAAATAAGCGGCTTCACCATCCAGCATAAAGACATGATGCCGAACACCCACTGCTTTATTACGTAACACACCAGATTTTTTCCAACCTTCTCGCAAAGGCTTGTCCAATTTTTTAATCAAACTAGACAGCGCTTTCGCCTCATTAGTATCGGCTGTTTCAATCCAAATTTCTTCAGCGAGTGGCAACTGACGAGCAGCTTCCAACAAAGATTCAACTCGCTCTCCTTGCTCCAAATCAATCACATCATTAACAGCAATGATTTGGCGTGCAAAAATAAGACGATTAAAATCTAATTGCTGAATCAGCGCCTCACCCGCATCCGCCTGATCAAAGTTATACACAATGTAGCCCGCATCCTGCACCACTTTAGCGTAACCATAAAAACCTTTACTACTAGCAACTTCCGACAGCTCTGCCGCACAGTCTTTTTCAAAACCTTGACGACAGTAAACCAAAACATTTTTCATTAAAATTCCTTCTCAATCAGATTAAACCTCTGCTGAGTCATATTAATTACTTTCTAGAGGGCCACTTCAATAAAGATTCATCAAATTGAGTTACAACAAAATCAGATAACTCAGACGAAAAGCGCTCTCCAAACATAGGAAGACAAACATAACGCTTAATGTCACCCTGCCAATCAAACTGCAAGGCGTAAGCGTGTAAATAACCTCTATCTGCCTCCTCTCCACCATACCTAACATCCCCTAAAATAGGCGACCCTAAACTCTTCAATGCGACACGAATTTGATGCGTCTTACCCGTCAAAGGCCTGACGATAAACAGCCGATTGCCTTGAAAAGAAGTCGAAAAAAACTGCGTGATTGCTAAATTCTCATTCTCTTGAGAAAGCTTCCATTGCCCTCTCCTACTTGGCTGCATTCCACCAGAAACCGTCCCTTGTTTCTTTTTTGGCTTACGTGCAGACAACGCCAAGTAACGCTTTTCCACTTCATGCTTTTCAAACATTTTACCAAATACAGAAGCCGCCTTAGCATGACAAGCAACAATCAATAATCCAGACGTAATTTTATCCAGACGATGTACAGGGAAAAAAGTCTGATCTGGATAAGCTGCCGCCAAAGACTGCATGACCCCGAGCCCTTCTGACTCTGCGTGGAAACTCATCCCAGCAGGCTTATCAATAACCCAATAGTCAACAGTACGAAATAATATTTGCAGAAACTTGCCTCACCACGAATAAATAAAGGAAAAATAGATTAGCCAACAAGTTTATCCACAGAGAAAGTGGACAACTCATATGTCAATATAAAGAAGTAAATATATTCTAATTCTGATAATTAAGTTGTAAAGAAATTCGATTGCGCCCATTTCGCTTCGCGACATATAAACTCTTATCAGCTTGAGCCAATATTTCTTCATAACGGGAGACGTTTGGCCCAATAGACGCCAAACCTGCGCTAATAGTAACGGGAATAACAATACCTTGGTCGGTTTCTATCAACATATTCTCGACAGAGTAGCGTAAACGCTCCATAACAACTTCAGCTTGCTTTAAATTAGTATTGCGCATAATAACAATGAACTCTTCACCACCATAGCGACCAATCTCATCTTGGGGGCGAATGACCGACGCCATCATCGCCGCAACTTGCGCCAACACCAAGTCGCCAGCTTCGTGACCAAAGGTGTCATTAATTTTTTTAAAGTGATCTAAATCGACAATGGAGTAAACACAAGATTCTTGATTAATAACAGAATCCGCAAAAATATTAACAGCGTCTGCTAACACTTTTCGTCGATTCGATAGCCCTGTTAACTCATCTTTTTCGGCCAAAGTACGCAAATGGCTGTTTACCGCTTTCAACCGACTCATCACAAGATTAATAACAACAGCAAAGTAAAAACATAC
>CAXBGJ010000161.1:0-7991 GCA_963975045.1 uncultured Marinomonas sp.
ATTGGTCAACGCCAAGGTTTAGGCATTGGCGGTTTGGCTAAATACTCTGATGATCCTTGGTACGTGGTTGAAAAAGACTTAGAACGTAATGTTTTAATCGTTACCCAAGGCGGACAACATGAATCGTTGTTTAAGACGCATTTAATTGCCGATAATTTTGATTGGGTTGCCAGAAAAAAACCAACACTCCCATTAACCTGTAAAGCAAAGTGTCGCTATCGTCAGCCAGATCAAGACTGTACGATTAATGAATTAGCCGATGGTCGGGTTGAAGTGTCTTTTGTCGAACCACAACGCGCCATCACACCAGGCCAATCCGTGGTTTTTTACCTTGATGACCTCTGCCTTGGCGGCGGTATCATCAACCTTGCTTTTAACAAATAATTTTCAGACCCCTTATCACCTTAAGTAATTGAGAGAAAAATACGTGAGTAGTAGAGAGAAAGAGCAAACCATCGCCCTATCCGCTGTTTTTCAAGCGGCAGAGTTAGTGTCTATTTTGGCAAAAACAGGGCAAGTAGATAACACCAGCCTACAGCCGATGTTAGACAGTATTTTAATGGTTAATGCCGCCTCTACCGACGATGTTTATGGCGGCCAATGGGATTGTCAGAGTAATCTAGCCCTAGGGAGAAAAATCTCTCGACAAGCCCTAGGCAAAGAACGCAGCAGTGTTAACCCTGACACACTAAGATACGCCCTTAGTCTGATCCATCTTGAACATAAGCTGTCTAAAGCACCCGACATGCTGTCTGTTATTGGTCAAAAAATTGCTCAAATCGAGCAAAAGAAAGCACATTACGACAGCGTACTACATGAAAACATGCTTGCTTCGATCTCAGGCATGTACCAAGACACTTTGAGCAAACTGCCATTTCGCATTCAAGTACATGGTGACAGTCGGTTCCTACAGCAACCACAAGTGGCCAATCAAGTTCGAGCCATCCTAATGTCTGGTATTCGAGCCGCGATGTTATGGCGACAACTTGGTGGTAAACGCTGGCATTTGATATTTAAAAGAAAAGCATTACTGAATGCTTTAGAGTCACGTAATTAGTACCTAAAAGGCCCATCGGGCCTTTTTTTATGCCTACTATATGCCTACTACTTTTTTTATGCCTACTATGTGCCTACTACTAAATAGTGACAAAAACATAGAATAAATAGTCGTGTCAGTGTATCGAATAACTGAAATCAATTTCGAGTATACAATAGAGCCGATATCTCTAGCCGCGTTTTTTAGGTACTATATTGAACAAATTTTTAACCTGTGAACCTGTTTTTTGTTTAGTAATTTTAAATAGAAAATGGCGGCTAAGCCATCTTAGATTCAATAGGCTAAAGATCAACAGTCTAAAACGTAAGGGGAATTACATGTCGAAACAAACCATCTACTACACGTTAACCGATGAAGCACCAGCACTTGCTACAGCGTCTTTGCTTCCTATCTTTAGCGCTTTCGCAAAAGAAGCAGATATCGAACTTAAACTGACTGACATTTCTTTGGCAAGCCGTATTATTTCTTCTTTTTCTGACCTACTGCCTGCCGACAAGCAAGCTGAAGATGGTTTGAAATTCTTAGGCGATCTAACGGCCTCTCCTGAAGCAAACATTGTAAAACTGCCAAACATTAGTGCTTCTTTGCCGCAACTGTATGCGGCTATCAAAGAGCTTAAAACACAAGGCTACGACCTTCCTGACTACCCAGAAAATGCACAAACTGACGCAGAAAAAGACGTATTAGCGCGTTACTCTAAAGTATTAGGCAGCGCGGTAAACCCAGTACTACGTCAAGGTAACTCTGACCGTCGCGCTCCTGCAGCCGTAAAAGGTTTCGCTCGTAAAAACCCTCACTCAATGGGTAAGTGGAGCAAAACATCAACATCTCACGCCGACTACATGCGCGATGGTGACTTTTACTCTTCTGAACAGTCCGTAACAATGGACTCTGCTCAAACCGTTAAGATTGAATTCGTTGGAAAAGACGGTTCTGTAGAAGTGAAAAAATCACTTCCACTTCTCGCAGGTGAAATACTAGACAGCATGAACATCAGCTGCGCTAAGCTTCGTACTTTCTTCGAAGCATCCCTACAAGAAGCGAAAAAAGACAACATCATGTGGTCTGTGCATTTAAAAGCAACCATGATGAAAGTGTCTCACCCAATCGTATTTGGTCACGCGGTCACAGTTTTCTACAAAGATGTATTCGAAAAATACGGTGAGCTTTTCAAAGAAATCGGCGTTAACCCTAACAACGGTTTAGGTAGCGTTTACGACAAAATCCAAAGTCTTCCTGAAGCGAAACAAGAAGAAATCAAACAAGCCATTCAAGCTTGCTATGATACTCGTCCAGAATTAGCCATGGTTGATTCAGACAAAGGCATCACTAATCTACATGTGCCAAGTGACGTTATTGTTGACGCTTCTATGCCAGCAATGATTCGTAACTCTGGTAAAATGTGGGGTCGTGACGGTAAAGCACATGACGCTAAAGCCGTTATTCCAGACAGCACTTACGCTCGTATTTACCAAGAAACGATTAATTTTTGTAAAACCAATGGCGCGTTCGATCCAGTCACTATGGGTACGGTTCCAAACGTTGGCTTAATGGCACAAAAAGCAGAAGAATACGGCTCTCACGACAAAACATTTGAAATCGCTGAAGCCGGCACGATGCGTGTGGTTGATGCTAATGGTAATGTTTTAATGCAACACGCTGTTGAAAAAGGCGATATCTGGCGCGCATGCCAAACAAAAGATGCTCCAATCCGTGATTGGGTAAAATTGGGCGTTACTCGTGCTCGCCAATCTGATACTCCAGCTATCTTTTGGTTAGAAGAAGAGCGTGCACACGATAATGAGCTTCGCAAAAAAGTAATCACTTATCTAAAAGACCATGACACAAGCGGACTAGACATTCGCATCATGACTTACAACGAAGCGATCCGTTTCTCTATGGAACGCATTATTCGTGGCCAAGACACTATTTCAGTAACGGGTAACATTCTTCGTGATTACCTAACGGATTTGTTCCCAATCTTGGAATTAGGTACTTCTGCGAAAATGCTGTCTATCGTTCCTATGTTGCAAGGCGGCGGCATGTATGAGACAGGCGCCGGCGGTTCTGCTCCTAAGCACGTTCAACAGCTTATGGAAGAAAACCACCTTCGTTGGGATTCACTAGGTGAATTCTTGGCCGTGGCCGTGTCTTTTGAAGAGCTTGGTATCAAGCACAACAACGAGAAAGCCATTATTCTTGCTAAGTGCCTAGATAAAGCAACCGGTAAATTATTAGACACCAACAAGTCTCCTTCTCGTAAGTCTGGCGAAATCGACAACCGTGGTAGCCATTTTTACTTAGCTCTGTACTGGGCTCAAGAATTGGCGACTCAAACAGAGAATGCGGATCTTGCTACTAAATTTGCACCTTTGGTCAAAGTGTTAGCAGCGAAAGAAGCAAACATCGTTGCTGAACTGGCTGCGGTACAAGGCAAGCCTGCTGGTTTATCTGGTTATTACCATATTAACCTTGAAGAAGTGACTAAGATAATGCGTCCAAGTAATACCTTCAACCAAGCATTAGCGTCTCTATAAATTAAAAAGATCTTTGTAAAACCAAGCCCAGACGCCCTTTAGATATTTATTATTTAAAAGGCATCTGGGCTTTTTTATGTCGATACATTCCCCTAATCCCTGTATTACCTCAGCCCTTTTGCCTATAATAGCCGCTCCCTGAAAACCATGTTCGAGGCGTTATCTCAATGGAACTAACTAGCTTAAATGCAATTTCCCCTATCGACGGTCGTTACGGATCGAAAACGGACGTATTACGTCGCTCAGTGAGCGAGTACGGTTTGCTACGTATGCGAGTCATAGTCGAAGTTCGCTGGCTACAGGCGCTTGCTAAGCACCCACAAATCATCGAAGTTCCAGCATTGAGCAATGAAGCGAGCGCTTTCTTGGATCAATTGGCAGACAACTTCAGCGAAGCCGATGCACAAGCCATTAAAGACATTGAGAAAACCACCAATCACGATGTCAAAGCCGTTGAATATTTCATTAAAAATAAAATGGCTGACAACGCAGAATTGGCAGCCGTCTCTGAATTTGTACACTTTGCTTGTACGTCAGAAGACATCAACAACCTATCCCACGGATTAATGCTTCGTGAAGCGCTGGAAGAAGGCATTGTTCCTGAGCTGAAAAATATCATTACAGCCATTCAAGACCTTGCGATTGAGCACGCGGAACAACCTATGTTGTCTCGTACACACGGACAAACCGCTTCACCTTCAACGGTAGGTAAAGAAATGGCCAACGTGGCTGCTCGCCTTAGTCGCCAGCTGACACAAATTGAAAAAATTGAATTTCTAGGTAAAATCAACGGCGCCGTTGGTAACTACAACGCTCACCTTTCCGCTTATCCGGATATTGATTGGCAAGCTCATGCAGAAGCGTTCGTGACGTCTCTTGGTTTGACTTGGAACCCATACACAACCCAAATAGAACCACACGATTACATCGCAGAATTATTCGATGCAATGTGTCGCTTCAATACCATTCTTCTCGATTTCGACCGAGATGTTTGGGGCTATATTTCTATGGGCTTTTTCAAACAAAAAACCATTGCAGGCGAAATTGGTTCATCCACCATGCCGCACAAGGTTAACCCAATTGATTTCGAAAACTCCGAAGGTAACTTGGGCATTGCGAACGCCATCATGGGTCACTTGAGTGCGAAGTTGCCTATTTCTCGCTGGCAGCGTGACTTAACGGATTCAACGGTATTGCGTAACCTAGGTGTGGGCTTAGCACACAGCTTAATTGCTTACCAATCCACGCTAAAAGGTATCAGTAAACTTGAAATCAACGCGCCTCGTCTAAACGCGGACTTGGACGCTGCATGGGAAGTGTTGGCTGAACCAATTCAAACGGTAATGCGTCGCTACGGCATCGAATCTCCCTACGAAAAACTAAAAGAGTTAACTCGTGGCCGTACGATCGACCAAGCAACGATTGAAGCCTTTGTTGAGACACTAGACATGCCTGAACAAGCAAAAGCAGAACTAAAAGCATTAACACCAGGTACTTATATTGGTAATGCTGTTGCTCAAGCAAAAGCTATCCGCAACTAAGTTTAGCTTTTAAGAAACCATTAAAAAGAGCCGATTTATCGGCTCTTTTTTGTCTTTGTATTCCAAACTTTTTTTTATTTTCGTGAGCCACCTATGACAGATCTAACGACGCCTTTAACGATTCTTGGCGGTATGACAGCACAAACCTTTTTGAATGAATACTGGCAAAAAAAACCACTGCTCATTCGTGCTGGTCTGTTAGATTTTAACGTGCCACTGGAAGCCGATGAACTGGCGGGCATGGCAATGGAAGAAGAAGTCGAGTCACGTATTGTTATCGAAAATGGAAAAACGCCGTGGGAAACACAACAAGGCCCATTCGATGAAAGTACTTTCTCCACTTTGCCTGAAAAAGAATGGACGTTACTGGTTCAAGCGGTCGATCATTGGGTTCCTGAAATCCAGACACTAAAAGAACAATTTCAATTTCTACCAAGCTGGCGTTTAGACGATGTAATGGTCAGCTATGCAACCGAAGGCGGCAGTGTTGGCCCTCACTATGATCAATACGATGTTTTTTTAGCGCAAGTTGCTGGAAAGCGTCGCTGGCAAGTACTCGCTCCGGAAGAGTACCAAGATTCCGCTATTTCAGATATTTCCTTACATATTTTAGACAATTTCAACGCCAATCCAGACATGGACTGGGAGCTTGAAGCAGGTGATATTTTATATTTACCGCCTAATTTTGCCCACAATGGCCGCGCTATGGATGATGATTGCATGACTTACTCCATCGGTTTCCGTGCGCCTAGCTTACAAGATGCATTAACAGGCATTCGTGATAAGTTATGCGAAACAGTCAATGTAAAAGATCGTTTCGCGGCACCAGAAACCGGCAAGCGTGAGCACAATGCGCAAATTCATTCAGACGATATTGCTTATTTACAGGCCGAGCTTACTCGCTTAATCAATCAACCAGACCTATTGGCGAATTGGTTAGGTGAAACCATGAGCGAAAGCAAATACCCTGAATATTTGGCATCATTGAATGGAAAAGAGCTAAATGAGGCTTTTGAAAGCGCCATACAAGGGCAAACTTTTATTCGCCCTGGCGATGCTCGCATTTGTTACTATCTATCAACCAATGACAATACCATGTGCGTTTTTTGTAATGGCGAGAGTTTAGAAATCAGCAATGAATTAGCCCCTTTCGTTCAAGCTATTACAGATCAAATCGAGTTTGATTTTTCAGGGTTGGATTTAAATCAAAATAAAGATTTAGAACCTCTTGTGCGATTTCTAATTTGCCAGCAAGGTATTATTGAGCTTGTCGCGCCAGAAGAATAAGAGGACAACATGAAAGTATTAACATCAGACTGGAACAGCAGCACAGACCAACTCACCTTCGTGCGCAAGCAAGTCTTTATTATTGAGCAAGGCATCGCCCCAGAAGATGAATGGGACGAACATGATCAAGAAGCCGTTCACTTTGTCTCTTTTGGTACCACGGCCGTTCCGACGGGAACCTGCCGATTAACCGAGGATGGACAAATTGGACGCTTGGCTGTTTTGCCCGCCTATCGCCATCAGGGCTACGGTGAAATGCTGCTAAACAGAGCGGTAAAAGTGGCTAGAGAAATGGGCATTAGAACGGTGTTTTTGCACGCTCAAGTTGATGTACAAACTTTTTATGAAAAACAAAATTTCCACACGGATGGTAAAGTCTTTCTAGAGGCGGGAAAAATGCACATCCGCATGACAAGAGAAATTTAAAACAGAAATCGGTTTTTAATAACATAAAAAAAACGAGCGACCATGTTAGGTTCGCTCGTTTTTTTGTGTTTAAAACAACTTAAACAACCGCGATCAATTCAACATCAAACTGAAGAACAGAATGAGGTTGGATCATTGCACCAGCGCCTTGAGCACCGTACGCCAATTCAGCAGGGATCGTAAGACGATGTTTCGCGCCTTCTTTCATCAGCTGAAGACCTTCTGTCCAACCAGCAATAACGCCAGTTAGTGGAAATTCAATTGGTTCGCCACGGGCAATTGAACTATCAAATACTTGACCATCAAGCAAACGACCTTCGTAATGAACACGAACGGTTGCTTCACGGCTAGGTGTCGCACCAGTGCCTTCTTCAAGCACTTCAAACTGCAAACCACTTTCAGTCGTTTGAACACCAGACTTTGCTTTGTTTTCTGCAAGAAATGCTTCGCCTGCTTTTACTGTGTCTTCAGACGCTGCACGACTTTTTTCTTCCATTTTTTGCTGAAGCTCAGCAAAAGCGGCTTCTAGCTGTTCGCCGGGAACGCGCATTTCAGCTTGATTCAAAGAATCTTCAATCGCTGCAAAAAGATGTGTTAAAGATAACTCACCAAGATCACTACCGCGTAGTTGATCACCAATTTGACGACCAATGCCGTATGCGATTTTTGCTTCATTCGAGTCGAAAGACAGTTCTGACATGATTACACTCTCTTATTCATTGCCTATAAAATTGAGCGCACATCATAACATAGCCAGAAACTCAGAAGATATTCCGCGCCTTAAATCTTCCTTATCAAAACTTTATCTATTACCCCCATAGATTTATTAAATGATATTCATTATCATTAAATAACTAATTACTCATTCTGGAGCACACAATGAAAACCAAAAGCTTTGTTCCATCCGCCAAAAGATACAACAGCACTAAGAAAACAACCGATTATTGGGGAATATTGTTTGTTGGCTTTATCTTTTTATCATCCATAAGCTGTTTTTTATTCGCTAACAATATCAATCAACACCACTCTCGCAACGTATCAGACTCCATAGAAGCACCAAGCAACATGATGATTGACATAGGTCAGAAAAGAAAAAGCTAAAAGGAATAAGCTATCAGTACATAAAAAGAGGATCTTGCCATG
>CAXBGJ010000162.1:0-7974 GCA_963975045.1 uncultured Marinomonas sp.
TTTTTACGGCATGCAGAGCTTCAACCGATCGATCACCAAATATTTTCCATACATTTCTGCATTCTATTGCAGGTTGTTCTGTTTTGTTTTCTAACATCTAACTTAGCCCACTTAGTTTGAGTTGATGGTGCTCTACAAACACCATATCTTTATTATGAGGGTTTTTATTAGTGATCCTCTGCTAACAATTAGGCAGAAACTAGCCTACTTTTAATTTCCATAGGCTGGTTTCATAATCAATAATTAACGTCTAATGCCTTTTTCTTGACGGTATTCATCCAACGTCTGCATGATGCGAATCAAGCAATCATCTCGCTCTTGAATTAACTCATTGATCGATGCGCCGTTGGCCTGGGTTAAACACCCTGCCACCATGTCATCTTTCAATTCTTGCGTTAATTTGGGTGCTTTTAATCGCGTCCAAGGTGCTTCTAGCGACTCTTCAAAATGATCTAATAAATGCGCCATACCGCCTTGCCCGCCACCAAGATGATAAATCAAACAATGGCCCATAATGGCCCAACGTAAACCGGGGCCATAGGCAATGGCTTTGTCGATATCCTCAACTGAACACTCTTTATTCTTGACCATATGCAAGGCTTCGCGCCATAGGGCTTCTTGCAGGCGATTACCGATAAAACCAGGCAACTCTTTATCCATTTTGGCAACTTGCTTTTCTATTGCTTCATAGAAAGCGGCTGTCCAATCAACCACATCTTGGCTGGTTCTTTCACCGCCACAGACCTCACAAAAAGGCATTAGATAAGGTGGGTTAAAAGGATGACCAACCACAAAACGATCTGGCTGTCCTTTTAGATCTACAGCCATCTGTGTCATAGGGAATCCTGATGTACTGGAAATAATCACTACATCGGGCGGTGTAATTCGATCCAACTCAGCAAACAAGGCTTGTTTTGCATCCAACCGTTCTGGCGTACTTTCTTGGATCACTTCTACGCAGGAAACCATGTCTTCTAGCGAATCCACAAAGCGTAAATTCTGCTTGCTCGCACCTTCTCGTAAACCGAGTTTTTCAATGGTGGGCCAAATATGATCAACCATCGCCAATAATTTTTCTTTGGCATTAGGACCTGGGTCATAAGCAACCACTTCCATGCCCATTCGCAGGTAATGCAGAGCCCACGCTCCACCGATTACACCAGTACCAATAACGCCTACTTTTTTTACTTCACTTGGATTTGGGCGAGCCATGTTTCATTCTCCAATATGCTAATCAGCTATTAATTTAAAAAACTATTGAGTACCACGCAGACGCAATTTTTGGCGTGCTTCTGATGGGCTTAAAATACGCGCTCCCATGTTCTCGATAATATTTACAGAACGCTCCACAAGCTGACCGTTCGTCGCCAACACTCCCTTTCCAAGGTACAAGTTATCTTCCAGACCAACACGCACATGACCACCCAATAACGCAGATTGAGCAACCCACGGCAATTGATTACGACCTAACGCAAAAGCCGTCCAACTCGTGTTAGCAGGCAGCATGTCCACCATGCCTTTAAGAATTCCGAAGTTAGGTGGCGCGCCCCAAGGAATGCCCTGACAAAGTTGGAACATGGCATTATCGTCTAACAAACCTTCTTTCATCATTTGCAAAGCGAACCAAAGATTACCTGTATCAAAAATCTCTAGCTCAACGGTCACGCCTAATTCTTTAATACGAGCAGCAGCCAACCGAAGCATGTCTGGCGTCGATACATACACCAGATTGTTATCACCAAAATTCAAAGAGCCACAATCCAAGGTACAAATTTCAGGCTTAAGTTGTTCGATATGAATTAAACGCTCCAATCCGCCGACTAAGTCCGTTTCTGGGCAAAAAGCAGTTGGATTTTCTTCTGGGCCAATATAAAGATCGCCGCCCATACCCGCGGTTAAATTAATAATGATGTCGCAGTCGGATGCGCGAACTCGTTCACACACTTCAGCATACAAATCGACACGTCTGGAGCCTTGAGTCGTTTCAGGGTCACGTACATGAATATGGGCAATAGCTGCGCCGGCATTCCATGCCTCTATCACTGAGTTGGCAATTTGTTCTGGGGTAATTGGGACATGTGAACTACGGCTTGCGGTATCAGCCGCTCCATTTATTGCACAGGTAATAATGACATCTTGATTCATATATTTGATCTTCAGATAAAGTAAATAGACACTGGAAACATACTGAAATATGTCTCCCCATTGCTCAGCGTCATAAAACTTACTCTTAATTAGACCTTACATTTTCTTAAATACGATTGTTTTTTGCTTAAAATGCTCAAATGATGACTTATGTCGTAAATAACGTTCTGAGATAGATGAACAAAATAGAAAGTCAGGAAGGAGAGGGTAGAAAAATAGAAGTTAACGTTCTTGGCTTGGTTTTTTTGAAAACATTTTCTGGTAACTGTGCGTGAAGTGAGATAATGAAGCAAAGCCACAGGCCATAGAAATAGCCGTCACACTATCTAAAGTTTGCTGAAGCATCCAACGGGCTTTTTCTAAGCGAAGCTGTCGATAGAACGACTTAGGCGTCTGCTGTAAATGCCGTTTAAATAGGCGTTCTAATTCACGGCCTGAAATACCAAGGTGTTCGACCAGATCGCTAATTAATAATGGTTCTTCAATATTTTTTTCCATTAATTGTATAGCTTCAATTAAATTGGCATTACGACTATCCAACCTGATCTGTAGTGAACGACGCTGAGGCTCTGCATGAGCACGCTGTTGGGTATACACCAACTCATCCGCCACACTTGTTGCTAATTCGCTACCATGCTGCTCACTGATAAGATGCAGCATCATATCCAAACCGGAAAGCGCCCCGGGACATGAAAAGCGCTTTCTATCGATGACCAATAACTCTTGTGCAAAATTTACATTAGGAAAACTATCAACTGTACTTGCGTAGTTCTCCCAATGGGTTGTCGCTCGGTAGCCATCCAAAACGCCGGCCGCCGCGACAATAAAAGCGCCTGTATCCTGACACCCAATATCGGCACCATAATGACTTTGTCGGCGAATAAAAGCCAACAAGCCTGGTGTTAGTTCTGCCTGAGGATGAGTGCCTGAACAAATAACCAACATCTCGCATTTATTGACTTCATTAATGGTCGCGTTGCATTTGATTTCGATCTCATCGCTACTGCAAATCATTCCACCAAGCTCTGAAACTAAATACCATTCATACAATGTTTCATTGCTTGTGCGATTTGCATGTCGAAGGGGGGCTAACATGGACGTTAGTCCAAAAAGAGAAAAACCGGGTACTAGCAAAAAATAAATTTTTTGAGGTCCGTTTTTTAATGAATCACCAAACACAATTATTTCACCTCAAGACATAGTAGAACAGGAACAAATCATCACTTTATAAGTGTGTTTAATCAATTTTTATTTATGCCTAGTAGTGACGTATCGCACCATCCACACAGAACTAATAAAAAGAACATTTGCATGATCACTTTCTTCAAAAGCCCTGTACTACCTGACTGGATCAATTATAACGGCACATGAATAACACTTATGATCTGATTGCCTTTAGTAAAACGATAGACGCTTTCATGCCGCCATTGGCATTAATGAAAATGCTAATCCAACATAAAGGTAACAGGGCCATCATTGGTAAAAGAGACTTTCATGTCCGCACCAAAGCGCCCTGTTTCGACTTTGTTATATTGTGATCGTACTCTATTCACAAAATCATTGAATAAACGTTCACCTTCTTCAGGAATGGCGGCGGTTGAAAAACCAGGGCGAAGTCCTTTTTTAGTTTCTGCCGCCAAGGTAAATTGAGAGACCAATAGAACACCGCCATTGACTTGCTGAACATTCAAATTCATTTTGCCTTCTTCGTCACCAAACATGCGGTACTTTAACAGCTTGTCGGCAAGTCGCTGTACATCAACGTCACTGTCACCTTTTTCAACGCCAACCAAAACAAGCTGTCCATGATCGATTGCACCTATGGTTTCACCATCGACCACGACACTGGCATTCAATGCTCGTTGCACTAAGACCTTCATTCCCGTTCCTTTTATCCATAAGGTTTTTCTGCACTTACTTTATCAAATGCCAGAAAAAACAAAAGCGCCCTAAGGCGCTTCTGTTGCTCCTGAATTCACTTACATGAACTCATTTGCTGCTGCTCTTTTAAAGCAATTATTTCAAATTACTTTATCAAACTAATTATTTACGGCCGTTACGCTTGCGTTCGTTTTCAGTAAGGAATTTCTTACGAACACGAATACTTAATGGCGTAACTTCTACCAATTCATCGTCTTCGATGAATTCAAGCGCTTGTTCTAGCGTTTGGCGAATAGGTGGCGTTAGTGTCAACGCTTCATCCGTACCAGAAGCACGTACGTTAGTCAGCTGCTTACCTTTAACAGGGTTAACTGCCAAATCGTTATCACGTGAGTGAATACCGATAATTTGACCTTCGTATACTTCAATAGCATGGCCTAGAAACATACGTCCACGGCTCTGCAAGTTAAACAAAGAGTAAGCGGCTGTTTTACCAGTCAGCATGCTGACCAATACACCGTTCTTACGACTTTGAACTTCGCCATCTTTTACTGGACCGTAATGATCGAAAACACTGGTCAAAATACCAGAGCCAGACGTCAATGTTAGGAACAAGCCACGGAAACCGATCAAACCACGTGATGGCATCATGAATTCAAGACGTGTACGGCCTTTACCATCTGGTTCCATATTGGTTAGCTCACCTTTACGCAAGCCAATCTCTTCCATGATAGAACCTTGATGTTGGTCTTCAACATCGATAACCACTAATTCAAATGGTTCGCATTTTTGGCCATCAATTTCTTTGATAACTACTTCAGGACGAGATACGCCCATTTCGAAGCCTTCGCGACGCATACTTTCAATCAATACAGACAAGTGAAGCTCACCACGACCAGATACGATGAATTTATCTGGTGTTTCACCTTGCTTAACACGCAATGCAACGTTGTGGATAAGCTCTCGATCTAGACGATCTGAGATATTACGAGTCGTTATGTATTTACCTTCTTTACCAGCGAACGGAGAATCGTTCACCATAAAAGTCATGCTTACTGTTGGCTCATCAACGGACAAAGGTGGAAGCGCTTCAACACAAGTAGGATCACACAAAGTATCAGAGATGCTTAGACCATCAATACCATTGATACATACGATATCGCCAGCAGACGCTTTATCAGTATCAACACGTGCTAGACCATGATAGCCCTTCACGTTTAGTACTTTGCCTTTACGCTCTTTACCGTCTGCAGATTTAATGACCACTTGCTGGTTAGGAGATAAGCTACCACGTGTGATACGACCTACACCGATAACACCAACATAGCTGTCATAATCCAATGCAGAAATTTGCATTTGGAATGTGCCATCTGGATCAACATCTGGCACAGGCACACTATCAACAATCATTTGATAAAGCGGCGTCATATCATCTGCTAGGTTGTCTGGATCAGTACCAGCTTGACCATTGATTGCAGAAGCGTAAATAACAGGGAAGTCTAATTGCTCTTCCGTTGCGCCAAGGTTATCAAAAAGGTCAAATACTTGATCCATAACCCAATCAGGACGAGCACCAGGACGGTCAACTTTGTTGATAACAACAATAGGACGCAAACCTTGCTCAAATGCTTTAGAGGTTACAAAACGTGTTTGCGGCATTGGGCCGTCAACAGCATCAACCAATAGACATACGCAATCAACCATAGAAAGTACACGTTCCACTTCACCACCGAAGTCAGCGTGTCCAGGTGTGTCTACGATATTGATACGGTAATCTTTCCACATAATTGACGTGTTTTTCGCCAATATCGTGATACCACGTTCTTTTTCTTGATCGTTAGAATCCATGATTCGTTCAGAACCCTCATCCTTACGATCCAACGTGCCTGATTGGCTCAATAGTTTATCAACTAGGGTAGTTTTACCATGGTCAACGTGCGCAATGATGGCAATATTGCGTAACTTACTAATATCATTAGACATTTATAGTTCTCTGTATTTGGTGTGAGCAAAAAGACAAACCGCCGCTTGATTCGGGCGGGTATGCTCTTCAAGCGTCTCGGATCTTGGTGCGGGATAAAATTCGCGCAATTGTACCCTTATATTGAAAAATATCCCATTAAAGTGGAGAAAAAAGTCCATATAAATACTTCAACAGGGGGACAATGCACATTCAGTTCAGAACGGTAACATCCAATTACTACAATAATGCTACCGTTTATCAATGCTTAATTAAGGCAAATAAACACCGACATTTTCATACCCCTTACCCAACAGATAAGAAGCATGCATACGACTCATAACACCTTTCCCACAATAAAGCAGATGAGTTGTACTTGAATCTAATTCTGACCAGTTAGAGTCTAGCGCAAAGAAAGGAATAACCTTAACAGGCCGACCACTGACTTTTAATGGTCGGTTAATCGCTTCATCTGGATGACGAATATCAATAATCACTTCATCACCCACCGGCATGCGCACCACCGGCACTTCACCTTGATACTGTTTAGCAACATCGTCCATTACATTTTGGATAGACATCGTCTGAGCATTGGCAATCGCTTGCTCTAAGACATCAAAATCAAAGTTAGATTCTTGTTTTTCAACGCGATGCATTTTGGCTCGGATGGTCGGCTTAACCGAAATCACACCACAAAACTCTGGCATACTGGCGGCGAACGGCGCGGTGCCTATTTCGATGGCCTTGTCGATAATTTCTTGTTTGTTCGTGGTAATCAAAGGCCTAAGCACTAATTCTTCCGTGACTTGATCAATGACCTTTAGGTTAATCAAGGTTTGACTCGATACCTGAGCAACACTTTCTCCTGTTACCAAGGCTTTCGCACCCACCTGCTCCATCAGTTGAGAGGCAGCACGCAACATCATACGTTTGAGGATAACACCCATTTCAGCATTATCAACTTTCGTTAAAATTTCGCCCACAACCGCTTCAAAAGGCACGGTGATGAATTTTACATTTAATGCTGAACCATATTTCTCCCAAATAAAATGAGAAACCTGCTTCACACCAATCTCGTGAGCATCACCACCTAAATTAAAAAAACAAAAATGCGTTTTTAAGCCGCGACTCATGGTTAAAAAAGAACTGACCGTTGAATCGTAACCGCCAGACATCAAAGATAAAACAGGATCTTGCGAACCAAGTGGGTAACCACCCAAACCTTTTACTCGTTGCTCAATCATCCACACCCGATTATCACGAATATCGATAGGAACCAGTACCTCAGGATTTTTCAAACGTACCGCCAAAGCACCACATCGTGCTTTAAGACAGCCACCAATATGCCGCTCAGCATCTACCGAGGTAAAGTTATGGTGACCAACGCGTTTGACTCGCACGGCAAATACAGCGTCTTTTATTGTGTCGCCATACGACACGACCGCTTGATCAACGATGCCATCAAGATCGATAAAGGGAAACTCACGAACAAATTGGAAATGTGCAATACCCGCGACATTAGATAAGGCCTCAGTAAAGCCGTCTCGTAACTCATCTTTATCAGAAAGCACCTCTATAAAATCCCAATTTCCAGAAACAATAACATCGGCGTCATACTTTTTAAGCACCAGCTTTATATTATGTCGAAGCTGCTTAATAAATGACTTTCTGACTGGACGACTTTTAATGGTTATTTCTGCAAAGAACTTAACAATAAATTTCATGGCGGGTGCAATTTATACCAAATATAAGAAAGGGCGCGTAGTATAAAGAAAAGCGTATCGATACGAAAACGCTAAATTCGCACCAACATAGCTCAAACACACCTAATGCTGAGTCAAAATGGTGCATAGATGCTTTTTTAAAGGCATACTCAGACTATTATCAATTGTGATTTTAAATGAAAACCACCTATCTTATTGTTATATATAGCATTATAAGGCCGCACGAAATTCTGGCACAAGTTATGCTTTATATTCGATAAATGA
>CAXBGJ010000163.1:0-7954 GCA_963975045.1 uncultured Marinomonas sp.
ATCAGAGGCCAGACGCGACCAAACGCACAAATTATGAAATCAGTTGCAACAACCCTACGTGGAAGTCTTATGCTCCCGTTACCCAATCCATCATGATTCCGGCCATAAAAACCATCACTCCAATTAATCGCGGTCAAGTCATCAGTAAGTCAAATACGGATGTGGGTGAAGTCGACTTATCTAGCTTAAGAGGACATGTTTTTACAAAAAAAAACCCTCCTTATGGCCAGGTCGCATCACGAAACTTGCGCATTAATACCTTTATAACTGTTAATCTAACGACCCCACCAATGCTTGTAAAAAAAGGCAATGTCGTATTAATAACAGCAAAAAGTGGCAGCATTACCGTCAGAATGAATGGTGTTGCTTTAGAAAATGGTGTAGAAGGACAACAAATACGTGTCCAAAATACAAGTTCTGAAAGAATTATATACGCCAAAGTTGTAACTGACAGTGAGGTTCTTGTAAACTATTGAGTACAGACTGACCGGCAGCTTATATATTCTTTTTTTCTGAAGCTTTTCATTAAAGCTTTTGTGGATCTTGCCGACAACATAGACAGGCAAATCATTAAAGGGCGGAAAACCCAATGGCAATACACCTTACAGGTCTATCAAACCAGAGCACGATCAATAAAAGTGAACGCTCGCAAAAAGACGATGCAACTGTTAGTACGACAGCGAAACAAAGCGCCGTACATAATGGCGGCACTTTAGCTGAAGACACCGTTAAATTAAGCGGTACAGCACAAACACTACAAAACCAACATTCTAAAATCGGCAACTTGCCAGATGTTGATATGGAAAAAGTAGAACAAATCAAAAGCGCTATCGCTGCAGGCGAATATAAAATAGATACGCAGAAGCTTGCGAATAATATGGCTTCTATGGATTCGCTATTCTAGACTGTACACCCTATACAGTCTGTGAACGGTTTGCCCTATGATACCAATTGCCCCTATATTCATAAGAAGCAAAGAGATATTAGAAAAACTCTCTTCGCTCCTTGATGAAGAGCGACTAGCTTATGGGCAATTGGACAGCGAAACCATTATTTCTCTATCCGAACAAAAACAAACCCTTCTTGATGAAATGAATAAACTCAATGAAAAAAGAGTTAATATTCTTATTAAATTTGACATTGTCGATCGAAAAAAACCCTCTGAAGAAGAATTTAAAAGCTGGCTCACCCTACAAGACAGCTCTATGGATAATGTCCGTCTATTAATGCAAGATTGTGAAACACTTCTGAAAAAATGCAAAACACAAAACAATACAAACGCTCGAGTTTTAAACACCTTACAAAAACGCAACAAACACCTCTTTGAGCTACTCCAAGGTCATAGCAGCAAAAATAAAGTTTATACCGCCAGAGGTTCAACACGCCCAATCAGTAGTAAACACACATTAGGGCGAGCTTAAAAAGCATAAGAATCAATACCATACAAACTCGACTCACATTTGTAATCCAAACATAATTGATGTATAAATCACGCCTCAATATAAGTCCTCATAGGTAAACAGGATATACCGGCCGCCTCCTAAGCAGCTATTCCAGGTTCGAGTCCTGGTGGGGACACCAATTTTTTAGAACAAAAAAAAGAGCCTTAAGGCTCTTTCTTAAAAACCATTTCTAAACAGATCATTCAATATCAATTATTGCAAAGCTATGGACAATTTTCACACCACCTCTTTCCAACATTAATGACGCCGAGCAATACTCTTCGGCAGATAACTTAACCGCACGCGCAACAACGCTTTCTTTCAGTTTGCGCCCAGTCACCACAAAGTGAACTCGAATTTCAGTAAAAACAGCAGGCACGGTATCCGCACGATCTGCTTCAATTTGAGCAACACAAGACACAACATCTTGACGGGATTTTTTAAGAATCCCCACCACGTCATAAGAGGTGCAGCCGCCTAATCCAGCAAGCAACAGCTCCATTGGTCTCGGTCCTGCGACCTGATTACCGTCAATTTCTACCTTAAAACCAGAACCTGTCTCTGCGGTAAAATGCACATCTTCTTGCCAACTAACATTCGTCTTCATCATTCAACCTTACTTCATTCTGCTATGACTGAGATTATCGTTACTACGATTGAAACAGTTCAGCCAATTTATCGCCCGGAACATCCGCACGCATAAAAGCTTCGCCGACCAAAAATGCATGAATGCCTTTTTGACGCATTAGCGCCACATCATCACGAGTATGAATGCCACTTTCTGTCACAATAAGGCGATCAGAAGGCACACTATTCATCAACTCAAAAGTGTGATCCAAACTTAATTCAAAGCTGTGCAAATCACGGTTATTAATGCCAAGCAATTCAGTCTGGGTATATTCCAAAGCCAAATCCAACTCCGGACGATTGTGCACTTCAACCAAAACATCCATACCAAGATCACGAGCCATCGTATCGAGCTGGCGTAATTTCTCACCACTCAAACAAGCTGCAATGAGTAAAATACAATCGGCACCAATCGCTCTGGCCTCTAACACCTGATACTCGTCGACCATAAAGTCCTTACGAATAACCGGTAATTTACAAGCAGCGCGAGCTTCCACTAAAAAGTCTTCATGACCTTGAAAGAAGTCTTTATCGGTCAAAACGGACAAACAAGCCGCGCCCGCTTTTTCATAAGACCTTGCAATATCCGCAGGTAAAAAAGGATCACGTAATATGCCTTTACTAGGAGAAGCCTGCTTAATTTCAGCAATCACTCCCGCTTTACCAATGGCAATTTTATGCCTTAGCGCTTGAGCAAAACCACGCGGCGCATTGTGTACATTCGCCACAGATGCCGCAACTTCTAAGTTGCCATAAGGCGTATGGGATTTGCGCTCATTAATTTCTTCGTACTTTCGAGCAACAATTTTTTTTAAAATAGTCGGTGTTTCTATTTGCATTACGTTACTGCTCCTATCGATTACAGTGAGTCAGGGCTCATAAAACAACGAGTAAAACTAGCCAGCTCAGACATTTTAACCTTCGCGGTACCGCCACCAATCACATCTTCTGCGATATTCACACCTTCAGCCAACGTATCGGCAATACCAGACACATAAATTGCTGCGCCCGCATTCAATGCCACAATATCTCTCGCTGGATTCACTTTACCTTTACCTTCTAACGCCGTTTTAATAAGCGCCAGACTTTCATTCGCATCAAAAGCTTGGATTGTATCCGTAGATTGCAAGGGAATACCAAAATCTTCTGGCGAGATTTTATATTCTAAAATTTCGCCGTTTTTCAATTCCGCCACATAGGTCGGTGCCGCAATGCTGATCTCATCCAAACCGTCTTCCGAATGAACCACCATGACGTGTTCACTGCCAAGTGCTTTTAGCACTTCCGCGATAGGACGTACCCATTTCTGATGAAAAACCCCCATCACTTGACGTTTTGCATTCGCAGGGTTGGTTAATGGTCCAAGTAAGTTAAAAATAGTGCGCGTCGCCATTTCTTTACGAGGGCCAACGGCATACTTCATCGCCGAATGGTGATTAGGTGCATACATAAAACCTAAACCAATTTCTTCAATGCATCGGCAAACTTGCACAGCATCAAGACCAAGATAAATACCTGCTTGCTCCAGCACATCGGCACTGCCTGACTTGGAAGAAACAGAGCGACCACCATGCTTTGCTACCTTACCGCCAGCAGACGCCACAACAAACGCAGACGCTGTCGACACATTAAATAAATTGCTACCGTCTCCGCCCGTTCCACAGGTATCCACCACATGATCGAGATCCAATTCTACTTTACTAGACAACTCTCGCATCACTTGCGCCGCTGCCGTAATTTCCTCGACCGTCTCGCCTTTCATTCTTAGGCCAATTAAAAAACCGCCTATTTGTGCCGGAGTGGTTTTTCCAGTCATAATGTCATTCATGACTATTCGCATTTCGTCGCCGTTCAAATTTTGACGCTCAACAACGGCGGCAATCGCCTTTTGAATATCCACCAACCTCTCCTATTGTGTTAAAACTATCGTGTTAAGAAGTTGGCCAATAAAGCATGACCTTCCTCGGTAAGAATCGACTCAGGATGAAACTGCACCCCTTCAACCGCAAGCGTTTTATGTCGAATTCCCATAATTTCCTCGTTTTCACCCACTGAGCTTTTACTCCACGCGGTTACTTCAAGACAGTCAGGCAAAGAGTCCGCCGATACCACTAAAGAATGATAACGAGTCGCTGCTTGTGGGTTTGGCAACCCTAAAAATACCGAGGTATTTTGGTGATAAATCAGCGAAGTTTTACCATGCATGACATTTTTAGCACGAATCACCTCGCCACCAAAGACTTGACCAATACTTTGATGGCCTAAGCAAATACCTAGTATAGGGATTTTCCCTGCAAATGCGGCAATCGCCGCCATAGAAACACCCGCTTCATTCGGTGTACATGGCCCTGGTGAAATAACCAAATGCGATGGCGCAAGACGCCCAATATCTTCAACACTAATTTCATCGTTACGAAAGACCTGCACATCCGCGCCTAATTCACGAAAATACTGCACAAGGTTATACGTAAAAGAGTCGTAATTATCGATCATCAAAAGCATAAAAAAAGGGCGCGCCTATAAAGCAATATTAACCTACACAAAAGAGCCATAATCCGCAAAAAAATCAACACAAAAAAAAGATGCATTTGCATAAAATAAGCGTCAAATATTTAAAATGCGCCAAATTCTACACTGTCATGAACACCCTGTCTTGCTTAGATCTAAAGATCAAAACCTGTCATACCACACTCATTATCCCGCACTTCCATTTTCCAATATTCAAAAACGATACAATGTTTTACTAAAATCACTCAACTATTAGGAAGCGTATAAATAATACTGTATAAAAACAAAGCCTTGTTTGATAAACAAGCTGTTGTACCGCACACTAGATAGCGTGTTATCTTTACCCTCAACTTTCCGTGTTTTAAGGATACTCTGTGCATAGTCAAGTTGCCGACCTCATCGAAACCCTCATTCATGACGAACATTCACCAGAATCCGTCAATAAGGCTATTTCAGAGCTCACGCCAGACGATGTGGCATTAGCACTTGAATCCATTCCGCTTGCTCAGCGTAAGCAAGCATGGGCAAATATCAAGCAAGCCAATCGCCTTGATATCTTGGTTGAGATGCGTGGTGAATCCCGTCAGCTACTTTTAAAAGAGCTGGACGACACAGAGATTGAAGCCCTATTCACCGACGTAGACGCCGAAGATCTACTCGAAATAACAGACTCATTGCCCGATCGTCTCGTCGACATTGCCCTGAATCAAATGGACAATAAACAACGTGAATATTACCAACAAGGTATTGTTTACGACGACGATGTTGTTGGCCGCTGGATCGACCATGAGCTTTTAATAGCGTCTCAATCCATTCGCGTATCTGAAGCCTTAAGATTGCTGAAAAAAAGCACCCCAAGCTACACCGACATGGTGTACTTAGTGAATAGAACCGGCCGCTGGGTTGGCTGCGTAAAGTTCGACCTATTGTTTAAAGCGCAAGGGCACGAACCTATTTCCAGCTTAATCGATGAAGAGTGTTCTTTTATTCATGCGAATACAGAACTAACCAAAGCAGCAGAGCAATTAGAACGATCCAATTTATCCGCTCTGCCTATTGTAGACGACAATCATATTTTATTAGGCCGATTCCATGCCGGACTCGCAATGGAAACATGGCGCCTAGAGCATGAGGCTCAACAAATGGCAACGGCAGGCCTAAACGAAGAATCTGACTTGTTCGCGCCAGTGAAGCGCAGTGCCGCGACGCGCGGCATTTGGCTCGGTATTAATCTACTGACAGCATTTCTAGCGTCCGCTTTTATTGGGTTATTTGAAGCCACTTTGCAACAAGTCGTCGCCTTGGCGGTGTTAATGCCCGTTGTTGCCTCCATGGGGGGGATTGCCGGCAGTCAAACACTGACCTTGATTGTTCGTGGTCTAGCACTGGGCCAGATCACTCGCAGCAACTTAAAGTCTCTATTATCAAAAGAATTAAAAGTAGGCGGTTTGAACGGTATTTTGTGGTCTATCGTGATTGGTGTTGTCACGCTTTGGTGGTTCGAAAGTCCGATGCTTGGTCTAGTAATCGGTCTGGCTATTATTGTTAATATAGTAATGGCCGCTCTCTCTGGTGTATTAATCCCAGTTCTATTGGATAAATTACGCATAGACCCTGCACTGTCAGGTTCTGTAATTTTAACCACCGTAACGGACATAGCCGGTTTCGTGGCCTTCTTAGGACTTGGCACTTTGTTGCTAATTTAAAACGATCCTCTTGTATAAAACGACATTCATCAACAAAACGGAGTGATAAAAGCACAATGAATTGGGAAACGATGCAGATTTATTTAGGTCTTGGTGATACAAAAATGCACTGGGTAGCCAGAGTCTTTTTTGTTGTACTCAGCACACTTGTAGCCAATTTCATTGCTACTCGTATTTTAACGCGTATAGATAAGCAACTCGAAAAAACCAAAACGCCTTGGGATAACGTTCTGATTCATGCGGCCCAAAAACCAATCGGTGTTTTTATATGGCTCGCAGGGGTAACTATTGCCGCTGAAATCTCTGGCACTGAAATCGATTCTAAGTTTTCTTCACTTATCCATTCTGTGCGTGAAGTAGGTGTGGTCATCATCCTGACGTGGTTTGTTTTACGCTGCATATCAGAAAGTGAAAAAACCCTGACCAACTCCAGCAAAATCACCACCAACGTGGATTACACCACTGCCAGCGCAATCAGTAAACTATTGCGAGCATCCGTTGTCATCACTTCCGCTCTTGTTGTCCTTCAAACGCTTGGCTTTAGCATTTCTGGGGTATTAGCTTTCGGCGGTATTGGTGGGATCGCGGTAGGTTTTGCCGCCAAAGACTTACTTGCTAATTTTTTTGGTGGATTAATGGTGTATTTAGATCGCCCTTTTGCCATTGGGGATTGGATCCGTTCTCCAGACCAAAATATTGAAGGCACCGTCGAACACATAGGCTGGAGACAAACACGCATCCGCACTTTTGAAAAACGCCCTTTGTATGTGCCAAATTCAACTTTTTCATTGATCTCTGTTGAAAATCCATCGCGTATGACACATCGTCGTCTCAATGAAACCATTGGTGTACGCTATACAGACTTTAGTGTGTTACCGACCATTTTGGCAGACATCAAAGACATGATTTCAAAACATGAAGACATTGATTCAACTCAAACCTATATGGTGAATTTTAATCAGTTTGGTCCTTCTTCTTTGGACTTCTTTATTTACGCCTATACCAAAACCGTAGATTGGCGAACGTTTCACAACGTGAAGGAAGACGTATTGTTTAAAGCAATGAAAATCATTGAGTCTCATAATGCCGAAGTCGCCTTTCCAACCCACACTGTGCATATGGCAAATAACAGCAATATGACATTCATATCGGAACAAGAAGGTCCCTCTGAACAGGCCTCGACGACCTCGTCAAATTAAGTTTTAAACATAAAAAAGCCAAGCGAAAAATAGCTTGGCTTTTTATATTTATTACAGTAAAAAAATCAAACGAGCAGCTCGGTCAAATCATCAATAATGGCGTCGGCGCCTAACGCCGTTAGATCAATACCTTGATGATAACCGTATGTCACCAAAGCACATTTAAACCCAGCATTGTTTGCCGCTTTAAAATCGGTAATAGAATCACCAATCATCAAACATTTTTCAGGTAAGGCTTCGATCGACTCACTGCAATGTAATAAAGGCATGGCCGATGGTTTTTTTTCTTCCAAGGTGTCGCCACCTAATAACCAGCCAAACTGTTCCGTCAATTCAAAATAATCCATCATTGGCTTAACGAAAACACTTGGTTTATTGGTGATTAAAGCAATCGGCACACCGTGATGTTTAAACGCTTTCAACAACGCTTTCACATTAGGATAAAGCGTTGTTTTATCGGTTAAGTGAGCAC
>CAXBGJ010000164.1:0-7864 GCA_963975045.1 uncultured Marinomonas sp.
AAAAACGAAGTGAAGCAGTACATCAAAAAAGAGCGCAATAAAGCCTTGCCTGAAGGTGTGGATTTTTGGGGATTTAGTTGCAAATTTGGCCAAACAGCAGACAAGGCAAGAGCGATTCACGAAGGCGATATTAATACCAATATTAGCGCCGCGCAAAGCCAGCATTGGAAGTCTTTTTACCTTGAAGTGGTCGCAATACCAAAGAAACGTGCTAAGCGTTCAGAAGAAGATTAAAACGCCACTTCTAGCCAATAGTTAAACACAAACAAGGCAGGTCAGCCGTCGAGCGATCTGCTTTTTTTGTGTCTGCTGTACAACGTCATGAATGACGTCTTCCGCTTTTGTCTCTGACATCGTTATGACAATACGGTATCCTCCCATCAGTATTTTTGGTGGTGAACGTATCCCACTAAGACAATAAAAGGACAGAGTGTTGAAAGAATTCGAATTGATACAAAACATCTTTCAAGCGTCGGTAATGGCGAGTACGCAGGGGCGTAGCGATCTTATATTGGGCATTGGTGACGATTGTGCTCAAGTACAAGTGCCGCAAGGTCAAAGTTTGGTTTTTTCTATGGATACTTTGGTTGAAGGGCGACATTTTCCGTTCGACGCCGATCCTGTGGATATTGGTTATCGCGCGGTGGCAACGTGCGTCAGTGATTTGGCCGCGATGGGGGCGAAGCCAGCGTTCTTTACCTTAGGTTTGACCATTCCTGAATCCGACCCGCAATGGTTGGCCGGTTTAGCGCAAGGTATGGCGGAGTTGGCTGAGCCTATTGGATTGGCGCTGGTGGGTGGCGATACCACAAAAGGCCCATTAACGATTACCCTGCAAGTACATGGTTATGTGGAACCAGATTTGGCGGTAAAGCGCAGTGCGGCGAAAGTCGGGGATGATATTTATGTTACGGGGTTACTTGGCGATGCCTCTGCTGCCGTACCGATTGTCACGGGCGAGCTGCAAGTATCGAGCGAGCGCTTTGATTATTTTTATGATCGCTATTGGCGGCCTAAACCAAGGTTGATTGTGGGTATGGCGCTGAAGCGCGTAGTGCATGCCATGATGGATATTTCTGATGGCCTTGCTCAAGATATCCAGCATATACTAAAAGCCTCCGGTGTCGGTGCAACGATCGATGCGGCTTGTTTGCCGATGTCCGCCGAGTTAAAACAATGGCAACCAGAGTCTGCGCTAATATTAGCGTTAACGGGCGGCGATGATTATGAACTGTGTTTTACTGCCCCAAAAGAACAAGCGGCTGAGATCGCACTGATTACTCAAACGCTGAGTTTGCCTTGTACCAAGGTCGGTGAGATTGTCGAAAATGGTTTTGTTATTCAAAACTATGATGGTGAAATAACGGGTTGGCAACACTTCTGATTTTTTAATTTAACGAATAGGTAATGGTTTCATGGCGAATTCTGCCCCAGCGTCTGTATGGCGTAATCCGATACATTTTTTGGCATTTGGACTTGGTTCTGGTGCTGCCCCCAAAGCACCGGGAACGTTTGGTACCTTGGCAGCGGTGCCAATTTTCATCTGGCTTTTACAAGATCTAAGCGATATGGCGTATCTTGCTGTGCTGGTGGTGACCTCGTTGGTGGGTATTTATCTGTGTGGTAAAACCTCTAAAGATATGGGCGTGCATGATCATGCCGGTATTGTTTGGGACGAGTTTGTTGGCTTCTGGATTACCATGTTTCTGGCGCCTGCGGGTTGGTTTTATATCGTATTGGGTTTTGTGCTTTTTCGTTTATTTGATATTTTGAAACCTTGGCCGATTTCTTGGGTGGATAAACACGTTCATGGTGGTTTCGGTATTATGTTTGACGATGTTCTGGCAGGTTTAATGTCGTTTGTCGTGCTTCAGGCCTTGGTTCATTTCGTTTTTTAAACTGCCTACTTTGTAGGCATGTAATTTTGTAGAATAAAGCCACAAGCTGCGCATGATAGGGTTATTCTTTTAGCCGGCTTTTATGCTCACGCTGAGGCAAGATAGCTTGTTCGCACCTTTCTTGACGTTGCGTACGATGGCTATCGTATTGAGGTTTTTGTGTTTTAATCCTTTCCTATAAATTGTGCTCTAATAAACCGTTGATCTTTAAATAAAAGGCCGTTGTTGATGAATGAAATCCCTTTTGCGCTATTAGCATTGTTTGTATTAGGCAGTTATGTGCAAACCATCACGGGTTTTGCTTTTGGCCTAGTCGTGATGAGTGCGGCGGCCTTGTTTTCCTTAGTGCCATTAGACGTGGCCGCTTTTGTCGTCAGTGTGTTGAGTTTAATTAATAGTGTGACGGGGTTGGCGGGCGGTTTATGGCGAGAAGCCAAGGTGAAAGTATTGTTGGTGTTCTTTCTCGGAAGTATTCCAGCGACGGCATTTGGTGTCTATTTACTTAGCAGTCTAGAAAGTGGTGCTTTGCATTGGCTACAATTATTTCTTGGCATAACCATTATGTTAGCGTGTGGTATGAGCTTGATTAAACCGAAAAAAAATCCAACCGAGTCTAAGCCTTGGGCCTTTTTTCTATGCGGTGGTTTTGCCGGTGTGTTGGGCGGTTTGTTTTCCACGGCAGGGCCACCTATTTCGTATTTGATGTATCGTCAACCTGTGTCTTTAAACGTGATTCGAGCATCGCTGTTGAGCGTGTTTTTTATCTCTTGTCTAACTCGTATTGGAATGACAGCTGTCGCAGGGCAGGTCACTATGGAGATGATCTGGCTAAGCGTTATTGGCATACCTTGTGTGTTTTTCGCGACGCTTTTCGCCAAGCGCTATCCACCCAATGTACCACCTGAGACCATAAAGCGCGCGGCGATGATTTTACTGTTTTTGTCAGGCATAAGTCTGTCGCTGAAAGCTGTGTTTTGATATTCATACGACAGAAAAAAAGCGCCTTTGTAGGGCGCTTTTTTGGTTTAACGAATCCGCTCGAAATGTATTAAATCACACCAAGTTCAACGAGGCGTTCATGCAAGTAGCTGCCCGCGGTGTGACGTTCAGACAGTACAACTTCTGGTTTAGGGTGTAGGAACAAGGGCAAGGATATACGCGATTTAGTTTTGTCGGCACCTTCTGGGTTGATGACGCGGTGTGACGTGGATGGGAAGTAGCCCCCAGAAGCCTCTTGTAGCATATCGCCAATATTCACGATCAGGGTGCCAAAGTCGCAAGGAACGTCCATCCAGGTACCATCTTTGGCCTTGACCTGTAAGCCTGGCTCGTTGGCAGACGGCAGGATAGTCAGTAGGTTAATGTCTTCATGAGCACCCGCTCGAATCGCGCCTAATTCTTCATCGCCTTTTAATGGCGGATAATGCAATACGCGCAGCAAAGTTTGACCGCTGCCATCTACCATACTCGAAAGGGATTGTGAGTAGTGTTTTGCAACGTCTATTGGAGAGTGTTTTTCCACCCAAGCCAGCAGTGTTGATGCCAATGTATTGGCTTCTGCATAATATTGCGTCAGTAGGGCTTTTTTATTGGCTGGGCATTGGCCCCATGGGTAATAGTGAAAATATTCTTTGATGTCTTTCTTAGTGTGGCCTTTGGCCGTTTCCGACACGTCCGGCGGGAAGTAACCATCTTGCGTGCCTTTGTTGTAGCGGTAGTCGTTCTTTTCTTCGTTATCAAAAAAAGATTGCCATTCTCTATAAATGTCACTCACAAGCGTTTTTTGAATTGGATGGTTTTTTAGTACGCCGAACCCAGTTTCATGAAGGGATTTTACAAAATCTTCTTGGGCAGTTGGGCTAGTGTAGTCAATTGCTTGTAGTTGCATGGTTGCTTTCTTCCTGTATTGCCAATGATTGGCTGTCTTGTCTTCGTTTATCCGCATTTTCTGTTGAAGCTAGGGTGCGGTTGGTTTATTAGGACAATTTAGTAATAACTAGGAAGACCAACCGCTATGGAAAAAGTAACGCAAGTCGACGGTTTCAGCGTGGTAGTGTTGTACCCATTGAGCCAAATTTACCGCGTAAAGATGACAAAGAGCCTCAGCTTGAGCCGATGTACTTTGTGCATTTTTCGTCGAAGTTAATGGCATTTATTCGTTCCAAGGGTAAATAATGGTGATTATTGAGCTCTTTTCTACACGTTCAATAACGACAGTTTACTGCTTGGAATGCGAGTTTTGAAGGCTTTCGGTAACAATTTGTGTATTTGGGGTAGGTAAATGCTCAGCTTGCCCTATACTGTTTGAGACGGCAGTGCTGCTTTGCCGTCTTCTTTGTTCTTCTATTTTGCCTCGTTGGCGAGTTATTTTTAGGTTCAGGTATTCAAGTACTTCTTAGGTTTAAGTCACTGGCGTGATCTTTGCGCTGTCATACATTTAAAGAGGGCACATAACTATGAATGCATTTTTCGATTCGTTTAAAAATCACTTTTTAATTTCAATGCCACACCTAGACGACCCACATTTCGAACACACGGTTATTTATCTTTGCGAACACACTACAGCAGGCGCCATGGGGATTATTATCAATCGTCCCTCAAATGTTGATTTTACTGAATTAGCGGATCACCTTGGTATTAAAATTGGTAGCCCGCGTTTAACGTCTGAACCCATTTACACGGGCGGGCCAGTAGAAGCCGAGCGCGGTTTTATTTTGCATACAGCGGACAAAGTTTGGAGCAATACGCTACGAGTCACCGATGAAGTGTCTTTATCTGCCTCTTTGGAGGCGCTTGAAGAAATCGCCGAAGGTAAGGGACCCAATGCCTTTCGCATTACATTAGGGTGTGCTGGTTGGGACGCAGGGCAACTTGAATCTGAAATTGCGAATAATGATTGGCTAGTATGTGAAGCGGATTTAGACGTATTATTCCATACACCAAGTGATATGCAATTTACCGCCGCTACGCGAGTATTGGGGATTGATATGGCAAGACTTTCACCGGATATAGGACATGGTTAATGACAGCGTCAATCTCAACAGAAACATCTTTAAACGATAATCAGAAGCCCAATACTGTTCGCTCAGTATTGGGCTTTGACTTTGGTACGACGCGAATGGGTGTTGCAATTGGTCAAAGTATTACAGGCACAGCCCAGCCGCTTGATCCGATAAAAGCCAAAGACGGTATTCCTAATTGGGATGATATCACCAAGGTGGTAGAGGAGTGGAAGCCAGATGCTTTCGTAGTGGGCTTGCCATTAGACATGGATGGCTCAGAAAATGAGATGTGTCAAAGAGCACGTAAGTTTGCGAAACGATTGCATGGACGTTTCAACCTTCCTTACCATATGATGGACGAACGATTGTCTTCCTATGAGGCCAAAGGGCAGGTGATTGCTCAGAAAGGAAACCGAAATTTCAAAGAAAATTCGGTGGATGGTTTGGCGGCTCAGATGATTTTAGAGACTTGGTTTGCCGAGACTATTGAGTGAATAGCTGGTTGAATGGTGGTTTATTGTGAATTTAAGAACAAGGTTTGAGAAAAAATGAAGTTAGATTTAGAACATTCTCTAGCGTCAATGAAAACGCAACTGACGGCATACTGTGAAAAGAAAAACATTGATAATGCCATTGTTGTTGGGATTCATACTGGTGGTGTTTGGGTTGCAGAACGTTTGATATCCGCGGTGCCAACCACTGAGCCTTTAGCGACGCTGGACATTACTTTTTATCGTGATGACTTTACGAAAGCGGGATTGAACCCGAAGGTGAACCAAACTTCATTACCAGCGATTGAAGATCGCCATGTTATTTTGGTTGATGACGTATTGATGTCTGGTCGAACGATTCGAGCGGCGATGAACGAAATTTTTGACTTTGGTCGACCTGCTAGTATTACGTTAGCGATTCTTTACGATTTGGGACAGCATGAGCTTCCTATTGCCGCGGATATTGTTGGCGAGCATTTAACGCTCAATCCTGATCAAAGGGTTAAGCTGACTGGACCAAAAACACTGGGTGTTTCTATCATTGATACCCATTAATAGTCAGAACAAAGCTTTATTTTTTGTCGAACACGTACGACAATTAACGTATGGATAAGATTGACGATGCAGCGGTTAGAAGAATGAGATCTCACCAAAAAAATACGGTGAGACAACCGTTTAATGTCATTAATGCCCGGCTGCAGTTTGTCTGTACCGGGCATTTTCCTATCCAGACTTCCTATTTTAAATAGAGTAAGACGATACCGTCTTTGCAGTTTGAGGAAAGCAAACCATGATGCGATCCGAGCCTCGGGCATTACAGTTAAATGAACACGGGCAGCTTAAGCACTTTTTAACGCTGGATGGATTGGATAAAACCATTTTGACTGAGATTCTTGATCGAGCGGAATCCTTCCTCTCGATGGGCGAGCAGTCCGTTAAGAAAGTGCCTCTTTTACGCGGCAAAACCGTCGTAAACCTATTTTTTGAAAATTCCACTCGTACACGTACCACCTTTGAATTAGCTGGCAAGCGATTATCGGCTGATGTTATTAACCTCAACATTGAAACCTCTGCGACGTCTAAAGGCGAATCCTTATTGGATACCCTGAAAAATTTAGAAGCCATGCAAAGTGATATGTTCATCGTGCGTCATTCAGACAGTGGCGCGGCGCATTTTATTGCTGAACACTGTACGCCGAATGTTGCCATCATTAATGCGGGCGATGGGCGACATGCTCACCCAACACAAGCGATGTTAGATATGTTGACGATTCGTCGTCACAAAGGCCGCTTTGAAGGACTCAAAATTGCGATTGTCGGTGATATTTTGCATTCACGCGTGGCACGTTCTCAGCTACAAGCACTGACGACGTTAGGTGTTAGCGATATACGTCTGGTTGGACCAAAAACATTAGTGCCTAGCTTTTTCGCTGAAATGGGCGCCACGATTTGCCATGATCTAGAAGCCGGTTTAAAGGACGTCGACGTGGTGGTGATGTTGCGTTTGCAAAAAGAACGCATGAAAGGGGCTTTGTTGCCGAGCGAAAGCGAATTCTATCGATTGTATGGCTTGACTGAAGAAACGTTGGCTTGGGCGAGTCCCGATGCAATCGTCATGCATCCAGGTCCGATTAACCGTGGCGTGGAAATTTCTTCGGAAGTCGCAGACGGTAAGCATTCCGTGATTTTGGACCAAGTAACCAATGGCATCGCGGTGCGAATGGCGGTGATGTCTATGGCGATGAGTGGTCAGTTACAAAGTGATGATTCGTCAGTAACGAGGGATGAAAAATAGCATGAAATTACGTATTCAAAATGGTCGTATTATCGACCCGAGCCAAGACATTGATACGGTAGCAGATCTGTTCATCGACAATCAAAAAATCGTAGCGATTGGCGATGCTCCAGCAGGTTTTGAAGATGCTGAGATTGTTGATGCGACAGGCCAATGGGTGTTGCCGGGTTTAGTGGATCTTGCGGTGGCGTTACGTGAACCTGGATTGACTCAAAAAGGCAGTGTCGCAACGGAAGGTCGTGCGGCGGTTTCCGGTGGTGTGACGACGTTAGTTTGTCCTCCAGATACGCGCCCAATTGTTGACACACCTGCGGTTGCAGCTTTAATCCAAGATAAAGCCGATGAGGCGGGAATGGCCAATGTATTTCCTATTGGCGCGTTAACGCAAGGGTTAGAAGGTGCACAGCTGAGCAACATGGTGGCCTTGACGGACGCGGGTTGTATCGCCTTGTCTAATCATCGCCATCCAATGGCGAGTACTAAGGTGTTGTCTCGTGCGCTTGAGTACGCCGCGACACATGATCTGTTGGTGGTGTTTCATCCTGATGAATCGAGCCTTTCTGAAGGCGGTTGTGCCCATGAAGGCCTGATGTCGACTATGCATGGTTTAGCGGGTATTCCTGAAGAAGCGGAAACCATTGCGCTGATGCGTGATTTATTACTGGTCGAAAAAACAGG
>CAXBGJ010000165.1:0-7783 GCA_963975045.1 uncultured Marinomonas sp.
AATTTATTAAGCCAGATGTAAGTACCATGTGTATTGGTCAAGCGGCAAGTATGGGTGCTTTATTATTGACTGCTGGTGCTACCGGTAAGCGTTATTGTTTGCCAAATTCACGAGTGATGATTCACCAGCCGTTAGGTGGTTATCAAGGTCAGGCTTCAGATATTGAAATACATACGCGTGAAATTTTAAGCATAAAGCATAAGCTGAATGAAATTATTTCTTTTCATACAGGCAAGCCAATTGAACAAGTTGCTATCGATACGGATCGTGATAATTTCATGAATCCGGAAACAGCAAAAGACTATGGTTTGATTGATGAAATTTTGCAAAAACGAAAAGTTTAAGAAAAGGGTGGAATAAATGTCGGATGATAATTTTAGTCGAGGCGACCACTCCGATCGGTTATTGTTTTGTTCTTTTTGTGGAAAGAGTCAAGACGAAGTAAAAAAACTTATCGCAGGGCCTTCAGTCTATATTTGTAATGAGTGTGTAGATTTATGCAACAACATCATCACACAAGAGCTTTCTCAGATTAATGAAGATGGTGAGTCTGCTGATGAGTTGCCAACACCGTCAAAACTGAGTGCGGCACTGGATGATTATGTTATCGGGCAAGATAAGGCGAAACGAGTCTTAGCTGTGGCGGTTTATAATCATTACAAGCGATTGCGTCATCAGGGTAAAACCGATACGAGCATTGAGCTTGGTAAGAGTAATATATTGCTAATTGGTCCAACGGGTAGTGGTAAGACGCTCTTGGCTCAAACGCTTGCTCGTGTTCTGGATGTGCCTTTTACTATTGCTGATGCGACCACGCTCACAGAGGCGGGTTATGTTGGTGAAGACGTAGAAAACATCATTCAGAAGCTATTGCAGAATTGTGATTATGATGTTGAAAAGGCGCAACGAGGCATTGTTTATATAGATGAAATAGACAAAATCTCTAGAAAGTCTGACAACCCATCGATTACTCGTGATGTTTCTGGTGAAGGTGTTCAGCAGGCTTTGCTTAAGTTGATTGAAGGTACGGTTGCTTCTGTTCCTCCGCAAGGCGGACGTAAGCATCCTCAGCAAGAATTTTTGCAAGTTGATACGTCAAATATACTGTTTATTTGTGGTGGTGCGTTTGCTGGTTTAGAGCGTGTTATCAGTGATAGAACGGAAAAAAGTAGCATTGGCTTTTCTGCAACAGTGAAAAGTAAAGACGAGGGGAGATCCTTTTCTGAAGCGGTTCATCGTGTAGAAACTGAAGATTTGGTTAAGTTCGGTTTGATTCCAGAGTTTGTTGGTCGTTTGCCGGTAGTGGCGACGCTTTCAGAGTTGGATGAAGAAGCGCTGATGACTATTTTGAGCAAGCCTAAAAATGCGCTTGTAAAACAGTATCAACATTTATTTGAGTTAGAAGGTGTTGAGTTAGAATTTACACCTGAGTCTTTACGTGAGGCGGCTGTTTTGGCGTTAGAGCGTAAAACTGGTGCTCGAGGGTTGCGTAGTATTTTAGAGTCTGCTTTGTTGGATTGTATGTATGAGCTTCCTACTCGTAACGATGTTGTGAAGGTTGTTATGGATGGTCCTTCTATTCGTGGTGATTCTCCGCCTTTGATGGTGTTAGAAAAAGAAGGGTTGGCTAAAAACGCCTAAATCTTAATTTTTCAAAGTTATTGTGTAAGGCCGAACTTAAGTTTTATAACTTGATTTCGGCCTTTTTTATTGTGTTTCGTATTTATAATCTTGTGTAAACTAAATTGAAATACGTATTGCGCTTGTAATTTAGGGCTTTGCCCCTATCTCTTTCCTAATCAATGTTGAAATTTAAAGTGCGCTTTTCCTGATGCGCCCGGATTGGAAAAAAATATGTCAGATTCTTTGCTCCTGCCAATGCTGCCACTTCGTGATGTGGTTGTGTATCCCCATATGGTGCTGCCGTTATTTGTTGGTCGTGCTAAATCCATTGCAGCGTTAGAGTCTGCGATGGAAAATGATAAATATGTTTTTCTTGTTGCTCAGCAAGATGCTTCTAAAGATGATCCGATATTAGAGGATCTTTATTCTATTGGTACGACGGCGAAAGTTATGCAATTGCTGCGTTTACCTGATGGCACGGTTAAGGTTTTAGTGGAAGGAGCCAAACGCGCCCGCCTTGAAAAAATGGAAGACGCTGATGGGTTTGTTTTGGGCCGTGTTGTTGAGCTTGATCTACAAGAAGAGGATCAAACTGAGCATGGTGTGATTCGTAACGCTTTGCTTAAACAGTTGGACGAGTATGTCGCGGGTAGTAAGCGTATTCCTGCAGAGGTCGTGGCGTCATTAAAGTCCATCGATGATCTTTCGAAGCTGATTGACAATATTACGGGTCATATGAGCTTGAAGCTTGAAGATAAGCAAAAGGTATTAGAAGTTGATTCGCTGACTGGGCGCGGAGAGTATCTTATCGGCTTAATGGATGGCGAATTAGATATTGCTCATCTTGAAAAAAGTATCCGTAGTCGTGTAAAGAAACAAATGGAAAAAAGCCAGCGTGAGTACTATTTGAATGAGCAAATGAAAGCCATTCAAAAAGAATTAGGCGATATGGAAGATGGCGGTAATGAATTAGATCTACTTCAAGAAAAAATTACAGAAGTAGGGATGTCGGAAGAAGCAAGAGAGAAAGCGGAAGCGGAACTGAAAAAACTGCGAATGATGTCGCCAATGTCTGCGGAGGCAACGGTTGTTCGAGGTTATATTGATTGGCTAACGTCCTTGCCTTGGACTAAACGCAGCAAAGTGCGTAATGATTTGGCTTACGCTGAGAAAATATTGAACCAAGATCATTATGGCCTGCAAGATGTTAAAGAGCGCATCTTAGAGTTTCTTGCGGTGCAGCAGCGTGTAAAAAAAGTTAAAGGGCCAGTATTATGTTTGGTCGGGCCGCCGGGAGTAGGTAAAACGTCTCTAGGGCAGTCTATCGCGAAAGCGGTTAACCGAAAATATATTCGTATGGCCCTTGGTGGCGTGCGAGATGAAGCTGAAATACGTGGTCATCGCCGTACTTATATTGGCTCTATGCCCGGTAAGTTGCTTCAGAAATTGGCAAAAGTGAAGGTGAAAAACCCTCTCTTCTTGCTCGATGAAATAGATAAAATGGGGATGGATCAGCGTGGTGACCCCGCATCTGCTTTGCTAGAGGTTCTTGATCCGGAGCAAAACCATACCTTTAATGATCACTATCTAGAAGTCGATTTTGACCTGTCCGATGTGATGTTTATTTGTACGGCTAATAGTATGAATATACCAGGGCCGCTTCTTGATCGTATGGAAGTAATCCGAATTCCTGGTTACACCGAAGATGAAAAGTTGAATATTGCTAAGCGTTATTTACTGCCTAAGCAAATTAAATTGGCAGGTCTTAAAGAAAGTGAAATTCAGGTTACTGATGGCGCTTTAATGGATGTTATTCGCTATTACACGAAGGAAGCTGGCGTTCGTGGATTAGAGCGAGAGCTTAGTAAAATTTGCCGTCGAGTCGTTAAAAGACAAGCATTAGGTTCTAAAAAAGAACTGAAAGCGGTCGAGGTGACGAGTGAAAATCTGGAAGATTTTTCTGGCGTTCATAAATTTAGTTATGGAAAAGCAGAAGAAAAAAATCAAATTGGTCAGGTTACTGGGTTGGCTTGGACATCTGTTGGCGGTGAATTATTAACGATTGAGGCCGCTGGCGTTGTTGGTAAAGGTCGCCATGTGAAGACCGGATCGCTTGGTGATGTGATGCAAGAATCCATTCAAGCGGCCTTAACGGTGGTTAGAAGTCGAGCTATCGGTCTTGGTATTGATGAAGATTTTCATGAAAAAACGGATCTTCATTTGCATGTTCCAGAAGGGGCTACACCAAAAGATGGGCCGAGCGCTGGTGTCGCAATGTGTGTTGCCATCGTATCAGTGCTTACCAAGATCCCCGTTAAAGCTTCTGTGGCTATGACTGGCGAGATTACGCTTCGCGGAGAGGTGTTACCCATAGGTGGCCTAAAAGAGAAGCTCTTGGCGGCTCACAGGGGCGGCATAAAAACGGTGATTATTCCGCAAGAAAATGCTCGTGATTTAAAAGAGATTCCTGATAATATCAAAGCAGACATTGAGGTTATTCCGGTTAAATGGATAGATGAAGTGTTGGATATTGCTTTAGAGTACATTCCTTCACCAAAAAAGGTAGAAACCTTACCTTCGAGTGAAAAAACTGTTGATGAACAAGAAACTGTGAGTCATCATTAAGAACATATCCTGTGTTGACAGAGAGTAGGTCGGGCTTGTATAACTTCTCGCTCGGTCTTGTCGGTAGGCATTTATACTGCGCCGAAAAAAAACTAAGGATCCAAGAAAATACTGAAGGGGTACAACGTGAACAAATCTGAATTGATTGATGCTATTGCAGCGTCTGCTGATTTATCTAAAGCTTCTGCTAATAATGCTCTTGACGCTACTTTAAAAGCAATTGAAGCGGCTTTGGCAAAAGGTGACCAGGTTACACTAGTTGGTTTTGGTACTTTTGCAGTAAAAGAACGTGCGGCACGTACAGGCCGTAATCCTCAAACAGGTGAGGAAATCCAAATTAAAGCAGCGAAAGTTCCTGGCTTTAAAGCCGGTAAAGGTCTAAAAGACGCTGTAAACTAATGTTTTTGGAGCAGTAGTTCAGTTGGTTAGAATACCTGCCTGTCACGCAGGGGGTCGCGGGTTCGAGTCCCGTCTGTTCCGCCATTAGACACAAAAGGTGTATTCCAAGTGGAATGCACCTTTTTTATTTGTCATTCATTAACTCATTTGGAGGCAGTAATGCTCCAGGATATCAGAGATAAGTCACAAGGCATTGTGGTAAAGATCATCGTTGGTTTTATCGTTGTGACGTTTGCTCTATTTGGAGTGGACGCCTTAGTCAACAGCTTTATTTCTTCGGACAGTGTTGCAAAAGTTGACGGGGTTGAGATTACCCGAACACAGATGTTGCAAGGAGCAGAAACTCAACGTCGCCAATTAATTTCAATGATGGGTGGGCAAGTTAACCCTGCATTACTTGAAGATAATTTGCTTCAACGTCGAGCTTTGGATGAACTGGTTCAGCGTGTTGTGTTAGCCAATCAGGCTAAAGGGCTGGGTTTAGGGGTGTCTGATGCTCAAGTAGATGCTTATTTATTACAGGCCGAACAGTTTCAAGTTAATGGTCAGTTCGACCAAAACACGTATCTTAACTTCATCCGCTCTCTTGGTTTTACGCCGCTCGCCTTTAAAGAGCGTATTAAGCAAGATGTTTTGATTCAGCAGCCTCGTAACGCAATCTCAGGCTCTGAATTTGTTTTGCCTTATCAAGTAGACAGTGTCTCTAAGTTGCAATCGCAAGAAAGAACGTATGATTATGTTTCGTTCTCTTTGGCGGATGAGTCTGAAAACACCAGTGTGTCAGATGATGAGTTAAAAGCGTATTACGAGGCCAATAAAGAAAGTTTTAAAACGCCTGAACAAGTTAAAGTGAATTACGTTGTAATTTCCAGTTCGGATTTTTACAGCAAGATCAGTGTGACGGATGCGGAGCTGCAAGATGCTTACCAAGCATCTATTTCAAGCTTTGTTCAAGAAGAAAGATCAGCGTCACATATTTTGATTGATACAGCAGATCGAAGTGATAAAGACGCTGAAAGTCGCCTTGAAGAAGTTCAGGCTAAGTTAAAGTCCGGTGAAAATTTTGCAGACTTGGCGGCTGAATATTCTGATGATATTGGTTCGAAAAATGATGGCGGTAATCTAGGGTATGTTGAAAAAGGCACGATAGATCAAGCTTTTGACGACGCATTGTTTTCAATGGAAAAGGGCGAGCTAAAATCTGTTAAGAGTGGGTTTGGTTATCACCTTATTCAATTGAATGATGTTACTAAGCCAGACGTCCCCACATTTGCATCGAAAGAAGCAGAGTTGAAGCAAGGTCTATTGGAAGCTAAAGCTGTCGATGCGTTGTTGACGGCACATGAAGATATTACCGATCTAGCTTACGCCAGTGACAAATTAGATATCATCGCAAAAGAATACGGTGTAGACGTTCTTCAAAGTGCGTATTTTGGGCGTGATGGCGGTTCTGATGAAGTGACTAGTAATGCAGCGGTTATTGCGGCTGCATTTGGTAATGCGGTGTTGGAAGATGGCCAAAATAGTAACTTGATAGAATTAAATGATGACCAAGTTGCTGTGTTGCATTTGAATGATCATAAGCAGGAAGCTTTCCAGTCTTATGAGGACACGAAGGAGCAGGTTGCTTCGATAGTGGTTCAAAATAAAGCGGTTGCTTCACTTCGTGTGAAAGCCGATGCAGCGAAAAGTGCAAGTGCTACTGAGTGGTCTTCTGTTGAAGGTGCTAAGCGTGGTCAAGATGAAATGACGTCATTGGCCTTCTCTTTACCTCATCCAAACGGCGATCCTGTGATTGAAGTTAAGGGCTTATCAAACGGTGATTTGGCTTTGATTAGGTTGAATAAAGTTGATGCTGGTAGTGAATTGGTTCCTGATGATCAGAACCTAGTCTATGAGCGCTACTTGAATCAAACCCAAGCGAGCCTTAGTACCCAGGGTCAGCAGGACTTTTTAAGGAATAAGGCTGAAATAGAGCGATAAGCTTATTTTTTGTCAAAAAAAGCCACTCATATAGAGTGGCTTTTTTATGGCTTTATTCTGTTAGTTTGAACGTGATGTTAACCAATTGTTTGCAGGGATAAAAAAGGCTTGTGCCGTTGTTGCTCTAGTGTATTTCATTAAGTGATCGGTATTGCCATCTTGATCACCTTTTATCATGCTTTCCAGCATAGTGTTAAAGATTGCTGGCGTCTTGCTGTAACTTGCAAACATAAGACCTTTTTCTGTCAAAGATGCAAAAGGAATGCTTTGGCGCAATATTTCCATTGCACATCCATTTTCATCTTTTAGTGAGGTGCGTTTAGTGTGCGCATGAACAGACTTTTCAGAGGAAGGGTATTCTTGGTTTGTGTGTTTAGTGCGACCATATACATCTTCTTGCGTTTTCAGATCCTCTTTTTCCCACTTTTCTAAATTGTGTACGAAGCGAATTAAATTTAAGTATGAACCATTTTTAAAGTCGGAGTCTTCGTTACCTACCAGCGCGACCGTTTTACGTTGTTCGCCTTCAGGGTTTTCAGTTCCATCTACAAATCCCGTTAAATCTCGGTTATCCATGTATTTAAAGCAGCTGACTTCTCCCGCTAATGTGACACTTGTGCCGAAAGCTGAGTAAAGCGTGCAGCCCAATTGGTAGGTAGCGTCATGGCGAGAAGATCGAATGTGAAGGACAAGATCCACATCAGTGGGTTTTATTTCCGTGTCTTTGCCTACAATATGAGGAAAAGTCGTAAGGTGTTGGGGGCGTTTTGTATCTAACTCATCCCATATTAAGCTGCTGAGGCCTATGGCTGCGTGCAAATTTGCATCCGGAAACTGGTTCTGAAGCTGAGTAATAAGGGCAGGAGCGACGGCTAAAGCGGCTTTAAACGTATCTATTTCTGAATGCTTCACGTTGAGCGTAATGAAAAGCGCATCACTTGATGCCTCAGCGGTAATGCCTGATTGAAATGGTGTTGTCATTGTGGTCCTTTTAGAAAATTCAGCAGAATTAAAAGTTTGGGTAAAGTGTTTTTAACTGACTCGCCTGAGAGGGCTTGGCTTGGCCGCTTGTGTACTCTTCTAGTGCGATGGCTAGAGGTTCGCCTTGCCACTCATGGCTGGGGTTATTGGAGTACATCATCAATTCAGACTC
>CAXBGJ010000166.1:0-7729 GCA_963975045.1 uncultured Marinomonas sp.
GTTTGGTTGAGTGCGAACCTGTGACTGGGCGCACACATCAAATTCGAGTGCACGCCCAGTATGCCGGCTATCCCATTGTTGGCGATGAAAAATATTCACCAGACGAATCATTAAAAGAAACCAAAGCATTAGGCTTTAAGCGCTTATGTCTACATGCTACGCGTTTGGACATCATGCTTAATGGTGAGCGGATGTTATTTGAAGCGCCAATTGATAAAGAATGGCAAACGTTGATGAATGATAAGCTAACGGCGGCTTTTCCTTAACTAGCTACTGGAATACGTTTTACAGTGTATTGTTAAAAAAGGCCTACTTATGTAGGTCTTTTTTTGCCTTGTTTCGGTCTCTGGTTTAACTTTCTGTGATATGAGTCACCTCTTGTTACTAGTGAATAGGGTAGTATAGGAGCAAGGACTCCTTGCTTATTCGTGGGGAGAAATCTTCTGAGTTTTAGGGTACATAATGAAAGTTGCTGATATTCGCGTTATTCCAGGGCTTATCTCCATCGCTACAATTTTTCTGCTTTGGTTTGTTGTACCTGTTCCTGATGGCGTGTCGCTCAATGCGTGGCATTTGCTGGCTTTATTTGTCGGTACCATAGTGGCAATCATAGGTAAAGCAATGCCAATTGGCGCGATTGCTATTTTGGCCATTACTTTGGTCGCATTAACTGGTGTGACGAATGATAACCCCACTGCCGCAATCAAAGATGCCTTAAGTGGTTTCTCTAATTCTCTTATTTGGTTGATCGGTATTGCCATCATTATTTCAAGAGGCTTGGTGAAAACAGGTTTGGGCAATCGTATCGGTTACAATTTTATTTCTTTGTTTGGCAAAAAAACCATTGGAATTGGTTATGCGCTGGCGCTTTCTGAATTAGTTATCGCACCTGTTACACCGAGCAATACGGCTCGTGGTGGCGGTATTATTCATCCCATTATGAAATCCATTGCCACAAGCTTTGACTCTTCTCCTGAAGAAGGCACTTCTCGCAAAATTGGTCACTACCTTGCCTTAGTTAGTTATCATATTAATCCAATTACCTCTGCGATGTTTATTACCGCGACGGCGCCAAACCCTTTGATTGTCAAGTTAATTGCCGACGCGACAGGTTCAAGCATCAGTATTACTTGGGGGACTTGGGCGTTGGCGGCATTTTTACCCGGTATGTTATGTATTGCCTTGGTTCCTTTGATTGTTTACGCCATTTACCCGCCAGAAATAAAAAGCACGCCAGACGCAAAAAACTATGCAAAATCTAAGCTTGCTGAAATGGGGGTTATGTCTTATGGCGAAAAAGTCATGATTTGTGTTTTTGCGCTTTTGTTGATTCTTTGGGCTGGTGTGCCGGCGATGCTGCTTGGCTCAGCTTATGCTGTTAATACAACCGCGGTGGCCTTTTTGGGCTTATCCATTTTATTGGTGACGGGTGTATTGAGTTGGGAGGATGTACTTAAAGAAAAATCTGCATGGGATACGGTGGTTTGGTTTTCTGCTTTGGTAATGATGGCAACCTTTTTAAATGAGTTAGGCTTGGTGCAGTGGTTTTCTTCTGTTGTAGAGAACAATATTGCAGATTTAGGCTTTGGTTGGGGAACTTCGGTTGTCATATTGGTGGCCGTGTATTTTTATGTACATTATTTTTTCGCAAGTACGACGGCGCATATTACGGCCATGTTCGCTGCATTCTATGTGGCTGGTTTGGCACTAGGTGCGCCACCCTTGTTTCTTGGTTTATTGCTGGCTGGGGCTTCATCTTTGATGATGTCGTTAACCCACTATGCGACAGGCACCTCACCGATTGTTTTTGGCTCAGGTTATGTTTCCATGGAGGACTGGTGGATCATGGGCTTAATCATGAGTCTGGTCAATTTAGCGGTTTGGGGTATTGTCGGCGGGCTGTGGTGGAAGGTGTTGGGCTATTGGTAGTTATAAATACAAATCCTGAATGCCGGTAACGGCAAAGAGCGGTTAGAGGTTCATCTAACGTGATTGTAGGTAATTTGATTGCAGGTAATAGTTAAAGAAAAGGGCAGCCTGATGGTTGCCCTTTTCTTTTTTACAGAGTTAAGGCTTTCGCGCTGAACTTTTAGTGCTGAACTCTTCGCGCTTAAATTTTAGGGATAGCTGTGATTAACAGCTACGCCGTCACGGTCTTCATAGTTCGCACGAATGTATGAGGCTAATACATCTTTTATTTTTGCATGCAATTAGTTTCCCCATTTTTTCAGAAAACGTGATGTTATGTGTGTTAGCAATACGATCTGCGTGAGCTGTGTTGCCAAATTAGAGCGTCAAATAATCGACCAGAAAGGTGCAAAGATAAGATTAAAATGTGCATCTGTTCTTTGGATGTTGTTCTTATCCTTTTGCCTTAATAGAATCAGATGTTACTTATATTTGTCTTGCGATTACTTTGTTTTTGTTAAGATTGAAAAACAAACGAAGGCAGACCTTACACTGATATAGAAGAAGATCCGCATGAAGAAAATATTTCTTAAAAAGCTGCAGTCTCTTACCGCGATTCTTGTATTGAACACGGTGCCCATCGGTTTTACACAGGCTAGTGTTGGTTACGAAGCAGAGGTGCTGCAGGCAAGGGTACTGTCTGACGATAGAAGAAGTACTCTAAAAGGCGTTGGTGTAAAGCTTGACCCACTGAATCAACTTTATTTAGATAATTCGCTGGCTTATATACAAAAGCACGCCCAGCAACCGACCAACTATCAGCATCAAGTCGCCTTAGCTCTGGTCGAAGAGGCGTATCAAGATGACTTTGATGCCTTGTTGGATCAGTATGAGCATGAGCTTAATGTTGTAGCCAGTAACGACCCTGTGCAAACAAAAGTGTTAAAGGATTGGGTTGAAGAAGAATTGCAGGGGTTAAAAAATATGCGCGATTCAAAAATTGCTGAATTCAATCAGCAATTTGGTATTACATGAATCCCCATACAGTTTTAAATTCAATGTAATTAATTAGCGAGTCATAATGTCAGCTCCACAGGCCTCACTTAATTTTGCCAAGATACGTCGGCAGTTTGATTTTCGCGGTATTGAAATAGGGCGTTGGGTTACGCACGAAGAACGAGATCTGGCGGCGATGAACTTTCATCAAGCATTGGAAGATTTGATGTTTGTACTGCAAGGGCCTGAGCATCTAATATCACTGCGCGGCACGCTCGGTCTTCAATATGGAAAAGGCGGTCGTCCCGGCGTTGCAGCGCATTATATGCCAGCCACGAGGCAGTTATCATTGGCAAAAAATGCTGGTGCAGGAAGCTTGGCACACGAATGGTTTCACGCTTACGATCATTACATGGGCGATAAAATGTTTCACTTCGCCTCATCATCCAGCTTTGCTTCCAGCAATTGGCTGCAAGAACCCGCTTCAAGCAATATAAAATCTCACCCGTTAAATGCACTTCTAGGTGACTGCTTCAAAAGTATCCTACTCAGCCCAGACGGAAACGACACCAGTGAACTTTTTCAAGCCTCTAAACGCATCGATGAAAAACACAATATTTTCTACTACTCCAAACCAGAAGAAATGTGCGCCCGCGCGTTTGAAGCCTTCATAGAAGACGCCAAACCCGCAAGCAGATTCCTTGTAAAAGGCAGTAAATACTCTGAAGAAGCCAAAGTCGGGCTTTATCCGAAAGGGGAGCAACGAGAAAGAATCAATCAAGCATTTCAGAATTACTTTGCCTTACTTGGTCGAGCGCTGAATAAAGAGCTTGGCTAAATCGCTTTAGTTTTTTCGATAAAATTATGAGCAATAAAAAACGAGCCATTTGGCTCGTTTTTCGTTTCAGCTTATAAAGTTTTAATCTTCGTAGCTGTCGATCGGTGGGCATTCGCAGAATAAGTTGCGGTCGCCGTAGACGTTGTCAATGCGTCCTACTGGTGGCCAGTATTTACGCGCTTTGATCCAAGGTAATGGGTAGGCGGCTTCTTTGCGAGTGTAGCCATGTGCCCATTCAATATCCAAAAGGCTGTCCGCTGTGTGTGGCGCGTTAACAAGCGGGTTATCTTCCAGTGTCCATTTGCCTGACTGAACCTTTTTAATTTCGTTACGAATCTGAATCATGGAATCACAGAAGCGATCTAGCTCTTCTATGTTCTCAGATTCAGTTGGCTCGATCATCAAGGTTCCTGCAACAGGGAATGACATAGTCGGCGCGTGGAAGCCGAAGTCCATCAGACGTTTTGCGATGTCTTCTTCACTGATGCCAGACTCCGCTTTTAGCGGGCGAATGTCGATAATACATTCGTGCGCTACGGTGCCGTTTTTACCTGTGTAAAGTACTGGGTAATGATCTTCAAGGCGTTTAGCAATGTAGTTTGCATTCAAAATAGCCGTTAGAGTCGCATCACGCAGGCCTTTATCGCCCATCATCTTGATGTACATCCAAGTAATCACCAGAATGCTTGCGCTGCCGTAAGGTGCTGCAGAAACCGCACCATGTTGTTCGCTCATGCCCATTACGGGTGTGACTGCGTGACCCGGTAAGAAAGGCGCAAGGTGAGATTTAACACCAATTGGTCCCATACCTGGGCCACCGCCGCCATGAGGAATACAAAATGTTTTATGTAAGTTAAGGTGAGAAACATCACCACCAAATTTGCCTGGAGGCGCAACACCAACCAATGCGTTTAAGTTTGCACCATCGATGTAAACTTGTCCGCCGAATTTGTGGACGATGTCACACACTTCACGAATGTGTTCTTCGAATACACCGTGAGTGGACGGGTAAGTTGCCATGATGCAGCTTAGTGCTGCGGCGTGTTTCTCTGCTTTTTCAGCCAGATCAACCAAATCAATGTTGCCATCTTGGTCGCATTTCACGATAACCACTTTCATGCCTGCTAATGCAGCAGATGCAGGGTTAGTACCGTGAGCAGAACTTGGAATCAAGCAAATGTTTCTGTCGTGATCGCCACGAGATTTATGGTATTTGTCTATCGCAATTAAACCCGCGTATTCGCCCTGAGCACCCGAGTTTGGCTGCATTGACATGGTGTCGTAGCCTGTTGCTTTCGAAAGCATCTCAATCAAGTCTTGCAACAACGCATGATAGCCGCTGACTTGGTTATCTGGTGCAAATGGGTGAATGCGCCCAAATTCTGCCCACGTCACTGGAATCATCTCAGACGCTGCGTTCAGTTTCATTGTGCATGAGCCAAGAGGAATCATACTTTGGTTCAGTGCGATATCTTTCACTTCCAATTGGTGCATGTAGCGCATCAATTCCGTTTCGCTGTGATGACTATTGAAAACAGGATGCGTCAATATGTCGTCTTGGCGTAGTAGGGCATCGTCAAAGCCGTAAGTCGCATTAGAATTAGTAACCTCTTCTAATGTCAGTGTTGCACCAAAGCATTCCGCCAAATCGATTAGATCGCTTGGTGTAATGGTTTCATTCAAGGAAACAGAAATTTGGGTCTCTGAGACCTTGTAGAAGTTCATCAACTTGGCTACGCCTTTCGCCATAATAGCGTCAGTTTGACTGCCGGAGTTAACAATAACGGTGTCGAAGTAGTTTGCGTTGGTGGTTAAACCTTGTTGTTGAACGGCTTTAGCAAAACAATCTGTTAGAGCGGCAACGCGGTTGGCGATTTTTTTCAATCCAACTGGGCCATGATAGACCGCATAGAAACCAGCCATCATGGCGAGTAAAGCTTGAGCGGTACAAATGTTTGATGTCGCTTTTTCACGGCGAATATGTTGCTCTCTTGTCTGCATGGCCATGCGAAGTGCAGGTTTACCATGACTGTCTTTAGAGACGCCAATAACGCGACCTGGCATAGAGCGTTTGAATGCGTCTTTTGTTGCTAGGAATGCGGCGTGTGGTCCGCCGAAACCCATTGGTACGCCAAAGCGTTGTGCGCTACCGAAAACAATGTCTGCGCCCATGTCGCCTGGCGATTTCAGCAAGACTAAAGACAATAGGTCAACAGCAATACTTACCAATGCACCTTGTTCGTGTGCTTTGGCAATCATAGGCGTTAAATCACTTACGCTGCCGTCAATACCTGGGTATTGGAAGATGGCGCCAAATACGTCGTGGTTTTCAAAATTATTAATTTCATCAACAATGACATTAATGTCCAATAGTTCGGCACGGGTTTTAATTACGTCAATAGTTTGCGGTAGGCAATGGCTGGCAACAAAAAGAGAATCGCTCTTTTTGCGATTTGAGCGCTTCATAAGCGTCATTGCCTCGGCTGCCGCTGTCGCTTCATCTAGCAAAGAGGCGTTTGAGATTTCCATGCCGGTTAGATCGATGATGACTTGTTGGAAGTTAAGCAGTGCTTCCAATCGACCTTGTGATATTTCTGGTTGGTAAGGTGTGTACGCTGTGTACCAACCTGGATTTTCTAGTAGATTTCTTAAAATAGGCGAAGGAACGTGTGTATCGTGATAACCCATACCAATAAAAGAACGTGCCACTTTGTTTTGGCTGGCAATTTTCTTTAATTGAATCAGTGCATCGCTTTCGCTAACTGGTTCAGCAGATAGGTCTAGATTTGCTTGACGAATGGCTTCAGGAACTGTTTTGTCAATCAGCTCGGGAAGCGAGTTAGCGCCTATAGTTGCTAGCATTTTTGCTTGTTCAGAAGCATCAGGGCCGATATGGCGAGCAATAAACTCATCATTGTTTAACAAATCGCGGATACACGAAGTCATGTTTCAATCACCTATTAAGATAAAATCGGGAGAATGGGCTCTCTCATCAAAGAAGTAGGAGAGCCTATAAGGAGACTATTCGATGGTGGCTGAATAGCCTGCAGCATCAAGCAGTTTATCAAGGTCAGCGGCGTCGCTAAGCTTGATTTTTGCAATCCAAGCGCCTTCAAAAGGTACTTCGTTGATCAACTCTGGTGCATCATTGAGTGCTTCGTTGACAGCGATGATTTCACCGTTAACGGGAGCATAAATGTCAGAAGCGGCTTTTACTGATTCTACGAGCGAAAACTGCTCAGTAGCGGTAACTTCTGCGCCAACTTCTGGTAATTCAACATACACAACATCGCCTAGTAGGTCTTGTGCATGGTCAGTAATGCCAACAGTTACTGTACCGTCACCGTTGTCTAGTACCCATTCATGAGAACCGGCGTATTTTAGATTTTCTGGGATAGTGCTCATTTTATTTATGCCTCTTCGAAAAAAATACCCAAGAATACGTATCCTTGGGTATGTGTTTTTAGCGGTAAAGTGGGAAGCGTTTACAAAGTTCTTTTACTTCAGAAAGTACACGAGCTTCTACTTCTGGATTGCCTTCTGGCATTGCTACCAAGCCATCAATTACGTCACTGATTAGATGACCAACTTGACGAAACTCTTCTATACCAAAACCACGCGACGTTGCTGCCGGTGTACCGATACGGATACCAGATGTGATCATTGGTTTTTCAGTATCAAACGGGATGCCGTTTTTATTGCAGGTGATGCCGGCACGTTCTAGTGCTTTGTCCGCCATGTTGCCTTTGATGCCCTTAGGGCGTAAGTCAACAAGCATTAAGTGATTGTCTGTTCCGCCAGTGACGATATCGCAACCGCGTTCAATCATCACTTCTGCCAATACTTTAGCGTTCGCAACTACTTGATCGATGTACACTTTGAACTCAGGTTTTAGGGCTTCACCAAAGGCAACTGCTTTACCTGCGATGACGTGCATCAGTGGGCCACCTTGATAGCCTGGGAAAACTGCAGAGTTTATTTTCTTAC
>CAXBGJ010000167.1:0-7686 GCA_963975045.1 uncultured Marinomonas sp.
TCGGGACCCTCTGATTACAAGTCAGATGCTCTACCAACTGAGCTATAGCGGCATTACATGACGCAGTTCACTTTTATATAAACTTCTTTTAAAAAGAAGTGGTGCCGCCACCAAGAGTCGAACTCGGGACCCTCTGATTACAAGTCAGATGCTCTACCAACTGAGCTATAGCGGCATTTCTCAAATTTTGGTCGGGACGGCAGGATTTGAACCTGCGACCACTAACACCCCATGCTAGTGCGCTACCAGGCTGCGCTACGCCCCGATGCAAACAACAACTATGTCGCTGTCAGCGGGTGCGTATATTACTATAACGAATTGAAAAGGGAAGACTTTTATCTATTTTTTTTTGATTTAATCACGCAATAACAATTATATAGATCCATCGCTTAAACATTGATCTAAGTATCATTCCCCTTAACTCTTCAATAGCAATGAGATAAGACTCTCCCACCAATCAACCTAATATAAAAAACAGCATAAAATGACAGCTAGACACAAAAAAACCACCCAAGATGGATGGTTTTTTTTATAAAAAATAAAAACTATTCTTGCATATAGTCTTCTACTTTTGACTTAAGCTTTTGCCCTGGTCGAAAAGTAACTACCGTACGTGCAGTAATTGGAATTTCTTCCCCCGTTTTAGGATTTCGACCCGGGCGCTGACTTTTTTCACGCACTTCAAAATTGCCAAAGCCAGACAACTTAACTTGCTGCCGCTCTATTAATGAATTACGTACGACATCAAAAAAATCTTCAACCAGATCTTTTGCGTCTTTTTTACTCAGACCAATTGAATCCACTAAATTTTCAGCAAGGTCTGCTTTTGTCAACGATCCCATAAATCTACCCCCTTACAACGGCGCCCAACTGCTCATACAAGGCCGTAACAGTTTTTTCGACAGAGTTGTTTACTTCTTCATCACTAAGAGTGTGTGAAGGATGCTGCCACGTCAAGCCCAAAGCGACACTTTTTTTCGTCTCATCAATACCTTGGCCCTGATAAACATCAAAAACCAAGACACTTTTAAGCGCTTCACCCGCAGAACTCAAAATCACTTTCTCTAACTCACTAACAGCAACAGCACGATCAACCAACAAGGCCAAGTCACGACGCACTTCAGGGAACTTAGAGACCGCTTTATATTCAGGTAAAGAAGCCCGCATCACGGCCGACAAGGCAATATCAAAGACATACAAAGGCTGATTAACCCCTAACTCTTTAGACAACTGAGGATGCAACTCACCTATTACACCAACGAACTCGCCATCAACAAAAATATCAGCTGAACGACCCGGATGAAGAAAAACGCAACTAGACGGCTCGTAACTCGGCTTGCCACCATCATTCAACGCAAACAACGCTTCAACGTGTGCCTTAAGGTCATAAAAATCAACCTTCTCACTATTATGATACCAAGCTTCAGCATCACGAGATCCAGCGATCAAACCAGAAATTTGCTGCTGCTGATCTAACTTATCTAAGGCATCAACAGAACCAATAAAACGACGCCCTGTCTCAAACAAACGCACACGAGACTGCTGACGATTTTGATTATGAAGATACGCTCTTACCAACCCCGGCACCAAACTAGGACGCATAACGCCCATATCAGCAGAAATCGGATTCGCCAGTGGCACAGGCTCTATCTCAGGCAAAAATTGCTTGCTTAAGACTGGATCAATAAAACTGTATGTCACCGCTTCCTGATAACCCTGAGACACTAGAATTGATCGCAGTACTTGAATTTGAGCTTTCGTCTCAGACAAAGGTGTAAAATTCACCGCCGCCTGAGGCATAGAAGATGGAAGATTATCATAGCCATAAATCCGCGCTACTTCCTCGATCAAATCCGCTTCAATAGCAATATCAAAACGATGAGATGGTGCTTTGGTCAGCCAAGCCTCATCCGTCACCTCAATCATCTCCAAACCAAGACGAGTCAGAATATCCGTCACAAGGTCTTTATCAATCGACATAGCCAAATATTGATCAAGCTTCTTACGACGCAAAGTCACCATTGCCGCTTCCGGTAATGACGCTTCATTTACCGCATGAGTAATAGGGCCAACCTGACCACCGGCAATATCAATAACCAGAGCTGTCGCACGCTCTATGGCTCTTTCTTGTAAGGTAGCATCCACACCACGCTCAAAACGATGTGACGAGTCTGTGTGCAATCCATAGGAACGCGCCTTACCCGCCAAAGCAAGCGGTGTAAAGAAAGCACTTTCTAAAAAGATGTCTTTCGTTTCCTCATTAACGCCAGAGCCTTTGCCGCCCATTACGCCGGCAATGGCCAATGGCGCTTTCTCATCAGCAATCAATAAGGTATCTTCGCGAAGAGCAATATCTTGCCCATCAAGCAAAGTGATCTTCTCTCCTGCCGTTGCCATTCGCACAACCACAGACCCAGATAAGTTCGCCAAGTCAAACGCATGCATTGGCTGACCCAGCTCAAGCATCACGAAGTTAGTAATATCAACAATAGGATCAATCGAACGAATACCACTACGACGAAGCTTCTCAACCATCCAAAGTGGTGTTTGTGCGCTAACATCGACACCACGTACAACTCGGCCCAAATAGCGAGGACAAGCATCTGCCGCATCTACTCGCACAGAGAAAGTATCATCAATAACCACTTGCGCCGGAATAACGTTAACCGGTGTCACATCAGTCTTGTTTAAAACACCGACTTCACGCGCCAAGCCAGCGACGCTTAAACAGTCACTGCGATTAGGCGTTAAATCAACATCAATAATCTGATCATCCAACCCTAAAAAAGCACGAAAATCTTCGCCAACCTTAGCGGATGATGGCAATTCCATAATACCGTCATGGTCATCACTCAAACCCAATTCAGAGGCAGAGCACAACATACCAAACGACTCAACTTGACGAAGCTTGGCTTTTTTGATTTTGAAATCGGCACCTAATACGGCACCAATTTTTGCAAAGGGGATTTTAATACCGGCACGCGCATTTGGTGCACCACAAACCACTTGAAAAGCATCTATACCATCAGACACCTGACAAACTTGCAGCTTATCAGCATTTGGGTGAGGCTCAGCGCTGATAATTTCACCTACCACCACTCCAGAAAACGCAGAGGCAACAGGTAAAACTTCATCCACTTCAAGGCCAGCCAGAGTAATTTGAGCCACCAAATCATCACTACTAATGCTTGGGTTGACCCACTCTCTTAACCAATTTTCACTAACTTTCATAAAAACATCCTAGGTCGAGGGGTTACTTGAACTGCTTAAGAAAACGTAAATCGTTCTCGAAGAACATACGCAAGTCTTCTACTTTGTATCGCAACATAGCAAATCGTTCGACCCCCATACCAAAAGCAAAGCCCGTGTATTTCTCTGAGTCGATACCCGACATTTCTAGCACTTTAGGATGAACCATGCCGCACCCTAAGACCTCAAGCCATGACTCTTCACCTTTACTGTTGGTGCGCATGATATCCACTTCAATAGAAGGTTCAGTAAATGGAAAATAACTAGGACGGAAACGTACTTTCAAATCATCTTCAAAGAAAACATTCAAAAACTGCTGCAGGATACCTTTTAGATCAGCGAAAGAAATATTTTCGTCAATCAGCAAACCCTCAACTTGATGAAACATTGGTGTATGCGTTTGATCTGAATCACAACGATAAACACGACCTGGACAGATAATTCTAATAGGAGGCTGGGTCGTTTCCATTGTGCGCACTTGAACAGGTGATGTATGCGTTCTTAATACTGTCGTTGGATTGAAGTAAAAAGTATCTTGCATAGCGCGCGCCGGATGATGCGCAGGAATATTCAAGGCTTCAAAATTGTGATAATCGTCTTCGATTTCTGGCCCTTCAGCCACATCAAAACCAATACCCCGGAAAAAGGTTTCAATACGCTCCATCGTACGAGTCACAGGGTGCAAACCACCCACTTCTTGACCCTTACCCGATAGAGAGACATCGATAGTCTCAGTCGCCAGCTTGGCATTCAAAGCGGCCTTCGCTAGCGCTGTTTTGCGTTCGGTGATTTTTTCTTGAACTTGCCCTTTGGCTTCATTCACCAGCTGACCAAATTTTGGTCGATCCTCTGCAGAAACACTACCAAGCTGTTTCAACAAAGTGGTCAGAGCGCCCTTCTTTCCTAAATAATGCACACGTACATCATCCAGAGCGGACTCACTCTCAGACGCAGCCACTGCGCTAAGCGCATCAGCAAGAATCTGCTTTAGGTTCTCCATTTACACACTCCAAAAAATAAAATAGGGGAAGAGCCGTTGGCCCTTCCCCTATCAAAGACTGCATTGAATCATTCGCTCTATTAAGACTATATCTTTCAAGACCGAATCACTCTAAGGCTACGTCAGAAATTAAGCCAAGCTTGCTTTCGCTTTTTCAACGATTGCAGCAAAAACTTCTTTCTCGTACACAGCTAGGTCAGCCAAAACCTTACGGTCAATTTCAATTGCAGCTTGTTTCAAGCCAGCAATGAAACGGCTGTAAGATAGACCATTGATACGTGCAGCAGCGTTAATACGAGCAATCCACAAAGCGCGGAATTGACGTTTACGCTGACGACGGTCACGGTACTGATACTGACCAGCTTTGATAACAGCTTGTTTCGCTACACGAAATACACGGCTACGTGCACCGTAATAACCTTTAGCTTGCTTTAAAATCTTCTTGTGACGGCGACGAGCCTGAACACCACGTTTTACGCGAGGCATAATATAAACCTTATACTAATAAATTAATGAACTAAAAAATCTAGACCTAGATGTATGGCAACATGCGTACAATTAACGCTTTGTCACTTTGCGCAACCTTCTTCATAGTACGAAGATGACGCTTACGCTTAGTCGATTTCTTAGTCAAAATATGACTAGTATGAGACTGCTTATGCTTAAAACCATTCGCGGTACGTTTGAAGCGCTTAGCTGCGCCACTGTGTGACTTAATTTTGGACATGATAAAACCACTCTCGCATTCGTTAATGTTAGTGTAATTTCCTAAAAACACGATTTTTAAAACCTAAGTTTATAAAATCGCGTTATTTAAAATTACTTCTTCTTTTTGGGGCCTAGCACCATAGTCAATTGACGACCTTCCATTTTCGCAGCTTGCTCTACTGCACCATATTCCTCTAAGTCTATAGCGACTCGATTCATAAGTTGCATACCAAGCTCCTGATGGGCCATTTCACGACCGCGGTATCTTAGCGATACCTTAGCCTTATCCCCGCCTTCAAGGAAACGTATCAGGTTGCGGAGTTTTACCTGATAATCCCCTTCCTCCGTCCCTGGACGGAATTTCATTTCTTTAACCTGAATCTGCTTCGCATTTTTCTTTTGAGCCGCTTTCGCTTTCTTTAGCTCAAAAATATGCTTGCCGTAGTCCATGATTTTACAAACAATCGGATCTGAATCAGCAATTTGCACCAGGTCAAGCGTCGCATCTTGTGCTGCTTTAAGTGCCTCTTCAAGCGAGACAACGCCAACTTGTTCACCGTCGACAGCTATTAAGCGCACTTCGGTAGCTCGAATGTTCTCGTTGATTAGAGGACGCTGCTTACTAGCGGCACGTCCACGATTCATATTACCTTTTATAGTACTATCTCCACTTCTTGTTTACGGCTACGGCGAGCAACTTCTTTTTGAAGCAAACCTTCAAAATCAGAAAGACTCATCACTCCAAGATCTTCACCAGCACGAGTCCGAACGGCAACTTGTTGCTGTTCGACCTCCTTATCACCAACAACGATCATATATGGGACTCGTTGAAGTGTATGCTCGCGAATTTTAAACCCGATCTTCTCGTTTCTCAAGTCAAGTTTTGCTCTAAAGCCATTTGAATTTAATCTTTTTGCCAAATCAGAACAATAGTCTGCTTGGCGATCTGTAATGTTCATGATAACAACTTGTTCGGGCGCAAGCCAGACAGGAAACGCACCTTCTGTCTCTTCAATCAAAATACCAATGAAACGCTCAAGTGAACCCACTATCGCTCGGTGCAACATAACTGGCGTTTGGCGCGAACCATCTTCTGAGACATATTGTGCACTCAAACGGGTTGGCATAGAAAAATCAACCTGAATGGTACCACACTGCCACACACGACCAATGGCATCTTTCAAAGAAAACTCAATTTTAGGCCCATAAAATGCACCTTCTCCTGGCAGCTCTTCCCAGTCAAGCCCAGCTGAGTCCAATGCGTGAGCTAAGGCTTTTTCAGACTTATCCCACACTTCATCAGAACCAACTCGCTGCTCTGGACGAGTAGACAAGCGATAAATAATATTATCAAAACCAAAGTCTGCATAAACCTCATGCAACAGATCAATAAACTCAGACACTTCTTGCTGAATCTGGCCTTCTGTTACAAAAATGTGACCATCGTCTTGAACAAAATTACGAACTCGCATTATACCATGTAAAGCACCAGAAGGCTCATTACGGTGACAAGAGCCAAACTCTGCCATTCTAAACGGCAAATCACGGTAACTTTTCAAGCCTTGATTATAAACCTGAATATGACACGGACAATTCATTGGCTTTACAGCATAATCACGATTCTCAGAATGCGTAGTAAACATATTCTCGTGATATTTACCCCAGTGCCCAGATTTCTCCCAAAGCACTCGGTCAACAATCTGCGGTGTTTTTACTTCTTGATAGTTATTATCAAGCTGCTTTTGGCGCATATATTGCTCAACAGCTTGATACAATCGCCATCCTTTAGGATGCCAAAACACCATTCCAGGTGCCTCTTCTTGAAGATGAAAAAGATCTAACTTCTTACCTAACTTGCGATGATCACGCTTTTCAGCTTCCTCAATACGAGTCAAATAGGCTTTTAATTCTTTTTTATCATTCCAAGCAGTACCATAAATGCGCTGTAACATTTCATTGTTAGAGTCGCCGCGCCAATAAGCACCCGCCAATTTCGTCAATTTGAAATGACGCAACACACGAGTATTTGGCACATGAGGACCACGACACATGTCCATATATTCTTCGTGACAATATAAGCCAACCTCTTTTACAGACTGGTCCATGCCGTCAATCAGGGCAACCTTATAGGTTTCACCGCGATCAACGAATTGCTGGCGCGCATCCGCAATTGGTGTCATCTTTTTAACAACATCGTAGTCAGTTTTAACCAATTCCCCCATACGCTTTTCAATGGCCGCTAAGTCGTCTGGCGTAAAAGGACGTTCATAAGCGATATCGTAATAAAAACCCTCGCCTATCACGGGCCCGATTGCCATTTCTGCGGTGGGATACAACTGTTTAACGGCGTGACCAACAAGATGCGCAAATGAATGGCGAATTATCTCGACACCGTCGTCATCCTTCCCAGTAACGATGCTCAATTTGGCATCTTCTGAAATAAGCTCACAAGCATCGACCAGCATGCCATTTATACGACCAGCCACTGTCGCTTTTGCAAGACCAGGGCCGATATCTTCAGCCACCTGCATAACAGTTACTGGGTTTGAAAAAGAGCGTTGACTGCCATCAGGCAAAGTAATTACAGGCATTTTTATTCCCCTATCTGAGTCAGTGGTGCTCCATACTAAAGAGCACATGTAAATTTCAGCGCATAAATTATCATTTTTCGATTATTCATGCGAATCTAATTTAAATAACGCTATTATTGTACGCACTATGGCCATTCG
>CAXBGJ010000168.1:0-7681 GCA_963975045.1 uncultured Marinomonas sp.
TCATTTCCAACCATGGCGGACGTCAGCTTGATGGCTCTCGCAGCTCATTTGACCAGTTGGCGGAAATCGTCGAGGAAGTGGGCGATGAAATAGACGTCATCTTTGACAGCGGTGTACAACGTGGCACCCACGTACTCAAAGCCTTGTCCCTCGGCGCAAAAGCCGTCGGCATCGGCCGCATGTACTTATACCCACTCGCCGCCGCAGGGCAACCCGGCGTAGAACGCGCCCTAGGTTTGATGAAAGCCGAACTCGAACGTGATATGAAACTCATGGGCAAAACATCGATTGATCAACTGACGAGAGAGAACTTACGGTTTAGGTCTTAGACCAGCCCCCTCCCCTTATCTTCAAGGGGAGGGGTATATAGACCGACTACATGAAACTTTTGTTGGACAGCAACGCCGCAACGCCGGAGGTGTAAATTCTATTTTTTCTTAGAAAGATGCGGAAAAGCCCACTAGGAATCACTGATCTTTTTATACAAATATTTACGACAGGTTTTTTCATCTATTCGGTTAATGGTAAACACTAAAATACCAATGACCACGATAGAAAATACAATCCTCCCCCAAAATATCGTGGTGAAGTTTGCGCCGATCAAAAGAACCAGTAATGTGTCTTCAATCAGGCTGTGTAGTAGATTGAGCAGCATCATGGCGACAAAAATATCCCTTGGCGAAATGTGGCCTCGTTTCGCTTCATTAATCAGCAAACCGCCACCAAAAGAAACACCTAGTGTGATGCCAACGATAGCCAAATTCGTGGCTTCTCGACTGATGCCAAGCATCGACAAAATGGGCTTAAGCAAAATCCCCATGAGTTTTTCGATACCCAACAACTTTAAAATTCGCAAAAAAGTGATCAACACGGCAATCACAACAAAGATCATCAATAGGCTTTGAAGCTGGTCCATTGCCCATGCAAGATAGCTTGGGTCACTGGTCGGAGCATGCCGCCAAATGATGTCGGCCGGCGTATTTAACAAATCCCCACTTTGGTAAATTTTATGAAAAATCCAGCCCATTAGTAAGCTGCCACCAAGACGAATAACCAGCGTCACCACGATCCCAACACCTGCTTTTTTAGCGACTGCAGCTTCTAAAGGCAACGAATGCGCGAGCAATAATAAAATCCCCAGAACGGACACTTGAGCCACGGTTAAATCCGTATCCATGCTCATGAATACCACCAGCCCAGCGTACATATTGGTTACTATCGTGGTCGCCCAGACTAGGCCCATTTCGCTGGGCAACCCCACCAATGACATAACAGGACTCAGCCATTGGCTTAGTAATACGATGCCGCCGAGTTCTTCTATGATTTTGATGATAATAACCATCGGAATCATGATTTTATAAAGCGTCCATGTGACGTTAAGAATTTCTTTCCACAGCCCATTCAATAAAAGCCCAACCAACACCATTATTTGTTTATGCATCGTCTTGTTCCAAAGAAAATAATCGGACAAATTTTATGTGTATATCGAAAAACATGCCTCTCAATTTAATCAAAAAAAGATACTATTATTTCTAATACCTGTTTTTATAAGAAATATTACATCTAATATTATAAATTTTGAGAAATTCATGGAAATAGACAACTTAGACCGGAAAATTTTAACCATCCTCCAGCGCAACAACCGTATCGCAAATATTGATTTGGCCGAAGAGGTTGGCTTGTCGCCGCCTGCTTGCCATAAAAGAGTAAAGCAACTCAGAAATAATCACATTATTATTGGGGATGTCTCCCTTGTGAATCCTGAGTTAACCGGCAATAAACTGACCTTACTGGTATCGGTGGAAATGGAACGGGACCGCAAAGAGATATACGATGACTTTAAACGGTCCATCAGCAATGCCACAGAAGTGAGGCATTGTTATCAAATAACTGGTAGTTACGATTTTATGATGATCGTCATCGTGCCAGACATTCAAGCTTATGAGCGGTTTGTAGATCGAGTGATCCACACAGACACCAACATTCGAAAATTCCAAACCTCTGTTTCGCTTCGAACAGTAAAAACCACCACCCAAATTAACCTAGACGAATGATCAACACGACGCCATGAGTTTATTAGGTGGATGAGTGGTAACGTTCAAATCAATAAGGAAAGAATCAGCAAGTATCGCCTAAAAGGCCGTAATGCTGCGACTAGGGGGAAGAGGCGCTGGTACCTGTTTAATTTATTCAACATACTGTCGTCATTAAACAGACAAATAAGAGCGCTTCAATACAATGGACACAGAAACAAAAACACTGAGTCGAGCTGGGCTGATCATATTAATGGCGGGGCAACTACTGCCCTTAATCGATTTTTCCATCGTCAATGTGGCACTGGCTTCTATTGCAGAATCATTGGATGCCAGTCACCTTCAACTAGAGTTGATGGTCGCAGCGTATGGTGTTGGCTTTGCCGTGTGCTTGGCAATGGGCGGACGTTTAGGCGATAACTTCGGGCGTCGACGTTTATTCATCATGGGCGTTTGGGTATTTGGCATTGCGTCACTGGCCTGTGGTTTGTCCTCTTCCATTACTGGACTACTTATCGCTCGGGTCGCGCAAGGTGTTGGCGCGGCCATGATAGTGCCGCAAATTCTCGCCACCATTCACGTCACATTAACGGGTAAACGTCACTCTTTTGCGATTGGCTCTTACGGCGCCGTGGGTGGATTGGCGTTTGTGCTTGGGCAAGTTTTAGGGGGCTTTTTAGTCTCGGCTGATGTGGCAGGCTTGGGTTGGCGCAGTGTGTTTTTGATCAACATTCCCGTGTGTATCGGTATTCTTATCTGTGCGCGCATTTGGGTACCAGAAAGTCGATCAGAGCACCCTGCCAATGTAGATTGGACAGGAACATTCGTGCTCGCCGCAGCATTGCTTTGTTTATTGATTCCTGTCGCCTTAGGCCCAGAATATCATTGGTCATGGCCTTTCTTAACCATGCTGGTGTGCGTTATTCCTCTTTTGTATTTACTGTGGAAAGTTGAACTCCAAAAAGAAAATAATGGCCGCTTTCCATTAATGCCACCGCGCTTGCTGCGTCTGCATTCCATTCAATTCGGCATTATTTTAGCGGTTCTGATGTTTTCCAGTTGGAGCGGCTTTATGTTTTCGGTCGCCCTTACGTTTCAGTCTGGTTTAGGGAAATCTCCGTTAGAATCAGGCAACGCCTTTATTATGCTGGGTCTGTCCTTTTTTATCGGTTCCCTTTACAGCGCCAGAATTTCGGATCGAATTGGTAAGCTCAATACACTATTTTTAGGCTGTGCATTACAAATGCCCGCGTTACTTACCTTGGCATGGACCTTCTACCACTTCTGGCCCAATATCGGTGTCACCACATTATTACCGACCACCTTTTTTATTGGTGTTGGGCAAGCTTTCATCGTCGGGAGTTTCTTTCGGATTGGCTTATCAGAAGTCTCTAAAAAAGACGCGGGAGCCAGCAGTGCTATGCTGACCACCGTTCAGCAAGCCGCATTTGGGTTTGGTTCGGCGTTACTTGGCACCATTCTTTACCAAACCTTCGAGATGACGCAAAGTCACCAAACGGCCATCGCCACCGTCTTGATCGCCGAATTCGGTTTGATGCTAGCGTTAGTGATTGCCGGGCTTTTCTACCGCCGTCGATTGCATAACCTATAGCGTCATAACAAGATTAAACAGTTGAAAATCCAGTCATTTATAGGGCGTTTAACCGACTCTGCAAAGGGAGTGTTAAACGCTTAGGATTAACCGCAGTCAACAACACCGAATCACACTGTTGAAACTGACGAAACGAATCAATGGCTTCCATAAAGGCATTAATAATCCGATCATCATCAAAGCCTTGTTGCCCTGTATTTGATTCTAAATGCAGGGATTTTATTTCTAACAAGCGGATTTTACGATGGGCTTTGCAATCCATTCGTCCAATGAATTCGCCCCGAAAAAGCAGCGGTAAAGAAAAGTAGCCATACTTCCTCTTGGCTTCTGGCACATAACATTCGATCTGGTAATCATATTGAAATAGATGTTTGAGCCGATCACGTTGAATAACGCTGTTATCGAATGGTGACAAAATCTGCAAACGGTTACTCAAATTTGGCAAGCGACGCTCAAGCGCACCGGTTTCTATGAAATACACGTCTCCGCTACTAAGCTGAATTTGCTCTAACGTGCCTTGCGCTAAACGCTCGTTAACCAAAGACTTCACAGCGTTACGCAGCGCTGTATTGCGGCGTAAATAGGTTAACCCTTTCAGTGATACCACCCCATGACAGCGAAGTTGTTGATTAACCATATGCGTCACAAATTCTTCCATACTAGGCATGGTTATGTTGGTGGTAGAGGGTAAAACCCGCTCGGTTAAATCGTAGTTCTTTTGAAAACCGACGCGATCCTTCACCATTAGATCACCTTCCATGAACAACTGCTCCAGCGCCTTTTTAGCGGGTTTCCAGTCCCACCAACCGGCGCGATTACTGACTTTGGTTTCGACGTCTCGGGAACGCAACGGTCCTTCCGTACGAATTCGCTCTAATAGCTCCGCCATCAGTTGTCTATCAGGATTTTTATTCCAATGAGTTTGACCACTTTTAATCGCGTGCTTATAAGGTAGGGAAAAACGAAAGTCATCAATAGGAAGAAACGCCGCCGCGTGAGACCAATATTCAAATATATCACCCTCAATCAACATCTTATTCATCATCGAAGGGTCAAACTTGGGCACTCTAGAATGAAGCACATGGTGATGCGCCCGCTCCACCACAGAAATCGTATCAATCTGCACATAACCTAAATGATTCACCGCCTTACACGCGCCGGCCAAACCGCGCCCAAACGGCTGAGTTTGCAACAAACCTTGCGACGACAAAGCGAGACGGCGAAGTCGAGACAAATCTTTAGAAGACGAGAGTTTAATCATGGTTTAGCGGAGCCTTGTTAAAAATTTAACAAATCAAATTTGGCAAACAATCGCCCCAGTTGTGCGCTTTTCCCAGTTCTTCAAGGTAACAGAACGATATCTCTGCATGATATCTTCAGCAACGAAAGACGTAATACCAACATGATCTAATAACGCCGTCATCACAGACTCGGCAGCACGAACGGCGCCATCATCGCATTTTAGTGCAATACCAAGTTTCAACTCCGGAATGGCTGCGATATAAACGCCTTCAGCGCCCACTTTGAGAAAAACCCGTTGCTGTAATACCTTCATCATGTCTGTGCAATAACGCTCGGTTCCCGCCACCATAAAAGGGTATTTCACCACAGCGTCATATAGTGTTTTACAGGCTTGTTGTCGTTCTGCTGATAAGCCTGCAGGACTCGCAAACTTGGCAAACGCTAAGGCAAGATTCGTTAATGGCATCGCCCATGTTGGAGCAGAGCAACCATCTGGCGACCAAGGCGCTGTGCTGTAATCGTACTCGCACATCTGGGCCATGGTATCTGAAATTTTCTGCTGGACGGGATGATCAATGCCAATGTAACCCTGCGATGACACATCAAGCAATTTGGCAAGCCCCAGCATTCCAGCATGTTTGCCAGAGCAATTATTATGCAATTGATTCGGTTTTTTGCCTTCCCCTGCTAGCACATAACCTGCCTCGACGCGCATTGGCCAGTGACAGCCACACTCAAAGTCCGTTTCAGAAGAGGTAAGTTTATCCAACATACTTTGTACTGTGGCAACATGCTCAGGCTCGCCATTATGAGACGCGCAACAGATGGCAATTTCCTCGTCGCTAAAAGCAAACTTCTCGGCTCCCCCCATCTCAATAAAAGCGAGTGCTTGCATGGCTTTTATTGCACTACGCGGGTAAACCAACGCATCAACATCCCCCCAGGATTCCACAACTTCACCCGTACTTGAGACAATAACGGCCTTAATATTGTGTTCACTTTCAACAATACTGCCACGGCTTATTTGGACAGAAAGAGAATCGTGCTGCATCCTATTGCTCCTTATCTAATAAAGGCTTTCGTAAAAAAACTAGGTTGAACTTACTGATAAAACGAAACAAGAACAAGAAAAAACCACACAGTAGAAAATACCATAGGCTCGCTTTTTCGAAAAAAAGCGACATACGACACGCCACTTTTTTGTACTGACAATAACGGACACTATTACTTGTTATAGTGTCGCTGCCCTTTATTCCATAGGATATGAAAGACATGCCAGAACCGTTTAAGAACCTTTTCAACCAGCACGTTATAAACAACATGGCTGAGCACTTTCAACGTCATTGGAGGGAATTTGATAAAGCAGGTTTTGTCGCCGCCGCGAGTGACCAGCTTGAAACATTGGAACTAAAAGCCCGATCACAGAACATTACTAACGCCATGAGCCAATATTTACCGAATGATTTTGAAGAAGCGGGGAAGATCTTGCTCGCCTGCTTGGCACCGGAAGCCGTCGATTCAAATCCAGAAAATAACGGTAGCGGTATTTCAGGCTGGGCGATTATGCCAATGGGCGATTACGTGGGACGTCATGGTCTTGAGCATCATGATTTTTCAATGATGTTATTAAAAGCGATGACAAGCCGGTTTACCTCTGAATTTAGCATTCGGTTTTTTTTATTATCCGCACCAGAAGAGACACTCGCTTCACTCAAGAGCTGGCTCTTAGATGACAATAGACATGTACGACGTTTGATCTCTGAAGGGACTCGCCCACGCTTGCCCTGGGCAATGCAGTTGCCGACGTTTATTAATGACCCTTCACCCGTCATTGAACTGCTCGAAGAACTAAAAGATGACCCAGAAGAATACGTGCGTCGCTCTGTTGCCAATAATCTCAACGACATCGCTAAAGATCACCCTGATCTTGTGGCCGATATTGCTGAACGATGGATACAAGACGCCGATGCAAACCGCACAAAGCTCATTCGTCATGCTTGTCGAACGCTGCTTAAGCAAGGCAATAACAAGGTGTTAACCGCGTTTGGTTATGGTAAACCGCAACTAGAAAACAATGCACTGACACTACATTCTGAACAGGTTGTTTTGAATGGAAATCTAGAGTTTACCCTCGATATAGAATCCGCGAGCGATCATGAGCAAACCTTGATGATTGACTACATTGTTCATCATCAAAAGAAAAACGGCACAACCTCCCCCAAGGTATTTAAATGGAAGAAAGCCACGTTAGCGGCTCGTAGTCGCCTCTCTATGTCAAAAAAGCACCCATTCAAAATCATCACAACGAGAGTTTATTACGACGGATGGCATGAGGTAGAAATCATTATTAATGGTCAATTTATCGCCAAGGAAAGCTTTCAATTATCAGGTAATCCCCCTCTAATATAAGGCAAAAATCATAGCCTAGAGAGCGATAACGAAAGAATCAGCTAGCCATCAACAACGACGTCCCACCGCTTTGACTTCGCAAAATAATGTGTGGCCGCTTTTGAATTCAGAGGCTGCCAATCTCTACTATAATTTCTTTTTATACGATTTTTTTTCATTTTACTCAAAGTGAAAATGCGTCAAAGATGTGCAAAGTTGACTCGATTTTATGGAAAGACAGCTACAATATCCTATTAACAAGTCACACTATATGGACAGTCATCATGATGATTAAACCTCTGTTCTTAAATCAAACGCTATTTAAGCTACTCCTGATACTAGGGGTAGCAATGAACAGCATGGTCTTTGCAGAGCAAAGAGTCACCATCGTTTTTGACGCTGAAAT
>CAXBGJ010000169.1:0-7648 GCA_963975045.1 uncultured Marinomonas sp.
ACAACCCAGATTATGATTTTCCCGATTCATTGATTCCGATTGGTCGGGACATTTTCTTGGATATCATTCGGCAATTAAATGGTTTAAAACCACAATCCAAGGTTTGAGCGAAAAATTGAGCGTTCAATGATATGGGGCGAAATAAGCGTCATGGCCCAAATCATCTGAAAGAATTTACATCGCGTTTAAGGCAAGGAACAATCATGGATAATTATTTACTGTATGTTGGTGTCGCTATTGCCACGATTCTCCTGCCTGGACCGGCTGTTTTATTAACGATTAACAACGCTATTCAAAAAGGTTTCCTCAAAACTTTTGCAGGAATATTTGGTGTTGCTTTGGCCATTTTAATGGTCGCGACAGTGTCAGCGACCAGTTTGGGTATTATTCTGGCCAGTTCTGCGATGGCATTTGGTGTTGTGAAAATAGTCGGGGCTGTGTATCTGGTGTATCTCGGCATTAAAATGTGGCGCAGTAAAACAACCAGTAGTACCAAAATGAGCACGCAACAAAGTTCACTTTTAACGTGTTTTGCCGAAGGTTTTTTTGTCTCTATTACGAACCCAAAAGCGGTGGTGTTTTTTATGTCTATTTTTCCTCAATTTATCGATTTGAAGCAGGAATACACACCACAATTTATTCTATTAGCCGTGACTTTCAGCCTGTTGGTGGTGGTTATTCATACTGTTTACGCTTGCTTTGCCTCCCTTACTAAATCAAAAATACCTTCTCAAAAAGAAAGCACTTTATTGAATAAAGTAAGCGGCGGCATTTTTATTGGGTTTGGCATTGGCTTGGCAGCGTCCAGTAAATAAAGAGAACCATTTACTACTGGTGCTTACGGCTTATGCCGTCTAATGCGCCTCTACCCCAGTGTCTTTTTGAAGCGTAATGACGCAATGATGATCCCGCCTACAGTAAATAACCCCAGCCATAACGCGTCTTTTCCTAATAGGAGAATACTGGCGTCACGCAATGCGTGAAATTTGAGGCGGCCAAGGTAGCAAAAAATGTGAACATTAGGATAGAATAGTATCTTGCAAAACAAAATCTTATAGGGAATTAAGTTGGATGTTTAAGCACTATTTTGTCTTTTTTTCGTTTCTGTTTATCTCAATTTTTTCTTCATCTAGTTTCGCTGAAGAATCGCTAAACGTTGCACCTGCGCCAAGTTGGGTCACGCCAACATCATTACTTACCTCGAGTTTTCAGCACTTAGACCAAATTCAAAATGGTGTTAACTACCAACTGCTTGATATTCAATTAAGAGTTCCTAAGGACTCTGAACAGGTTGAATTTAGGCGTTATGTGGAAGACGTGAGAAATCGCCAAGGCTTAAATGAGTCTTCTCAAATTAATCTTTATTTTAGTCCTGAATATGAAAGGTTAACGCTTCATTGGCTAAAAATTTATCGTGGTGATCAAGAGATAGACAAGACTTCAAGTGCACGAATAAGTCTCTTACAAAGAGAAAATGAACTAGATGATTTAGTTTATAACGGAGAGAAAAACTATTACTTAATTTTAGATGATGTTCGAGTAGGTGATGTCATTGACTATGCCTATTCAGTGGTCGGTGCTAACCCCGTATATCAATCTGTTTTCGGTTATGGACATAAACTTAGTTGGATGGTTCCTGTTCAAAAACTTTCATTGCGATTGTTATGGGAAAAGCCTGCAGAGCTTTATTCACAACTCAAGAATACGGATTTAAAACTAACCAGTAAAATATACCCTTTAGGTATTGAGTATCATATTCAAGACGAGCATGTACCTTCAGTTATTAAGGAAAATGACTCGCCTTCTTGGTACAAACCTTGGGCGTCTATCCGCTTTAGTGAAGCAAAAAACTGGTCCGAAGTATCTGATTGGGGTCAAACTCTCTATGTTGATGCCTATGAAAGTAATTCAAGTATAGAGAGCAAAGTGGCTGAAATACGTCAGAAATATGATAAGCCTACGGACCAAGTTCAAGCGGCTTTACGTTTTGTTCAAGATGAAATTCGATACCTCGGCTTAGAGATGGGGGAAAACTCTCACCGACCTACACAAGCATTTACTACCTTTGAAAGACGTTATGGCGATTGTAAAGATAAGACGGTTCTGCTAATCACCTTACTAAAAAAACTTGGATTCGACGCTTACCCTGCTCTTGTAAATACCGAAATGAAGTTTCAGCTAGAAGACAGTCTAGCATCGGCTCGAAATTTTGATCATGTGATCACCTATATGGAGTTTGATAATAAAAAATGGTGGTTAGACCCCACTCGAAGTTATCAATATGGAAGTCTTGAGAGTATTCATCAGACTGACTATGGTTATGCGCTGATATTGAAACCTGGCACTGACAGCTTGACTCAAATGAACCCTACCCAGTCGTTAAATGGTCTAAAAACAGTAGACAGTTACTTTTTATCCGTTGATGTTAATAAAGCTATTTCTGTCTCATTGGATAATACTTATCGAGGTTTGAATGCTGAAAGGCAAAGAGAGGCGATAGATAACCAAGGTACGAATCAATTACAAAAGAGTTATCTTGAATATCTCCGGTATTACTATCCAACGGCTGAAGTGGCAGCTGCCTTAAATATTACAGACGATAAACAGAATAATACAGTTCAAATAGAGGAACGCTATTCTGTTGGCAGCATGTGGACGCAGGGCGATAAGGATGGCACCGTTGAAACCAGCTTTTATCCTTACCTAGTCAACGATGTATTAAGTGTTCCTGATGATATAAATAGAGTTGATCCACTCTCTATTTCATACCCTAAAAATATTTCTCAAACTATTAATGTGTATTTTGAAAGTGATGATTGGTCTTTGAGGAATGACTCTTTTACAGAAAGTAATGACTTCTTTAATTTTGAGTATTCAGCTCGTTATGACAAAGAAAATAAAGCACTACAACTAAATTATACATACAGTAGCAAGGTATCTTATGTCGAACCTGAACGATACGGTGAATACGTTACTTCTTTAAATAAGACTCAACATTACTTAAATTATGGTATCTATAAGCCAGTTCCTCCCATTGTTTCAAGCGGTAGTTTTGATATCAGTGCTAATGATGAGGCCAGTGAGGGGGTTTTCTCCATAATCGTCGCACTGATTTACTTACTTGTATTGCTGTGGATCATCATTTTATGGAGGTTAGACAGGTTGAATAGCAATGACGGAATGGCAGGGATTTATTACCCAGTATCTTTAAGTAAGTTCATTTTTATGTTGGTATTTACCCTTGGTACATATGGTAATTATTGGTTTTATAAAAACTTCCAATACATTAAACACAGAGATGGAAGTAAGATAATGCCGTTTTTTAGAGGTGTTTTCTGTTGTGTTTGGTATTACAGTTTATGGTGCCATCTCCAAAAAAATAATAAAGATTTGAAAGTCCCATTAGCATTTATTGGTAAAAAAACCGCTATTATCTATTCACTGTTTTTTTGTGTATTAGCCGTTTTATCTGGAATTAATGAGTCATGGCTTGCCCCAATACTATTGCTTTCAGTTTACTTTGTATTACCGATCTTGAATCTTATTAATAGTCTCAATGTCTCTGACATAAAACCGCTTATACATAACTCTCAGTGGAAGTTTCGGCATATTCTACTAGGGCTTGTGATGCTTCCAATTATTTTGTTTTCATTAGTTCAAGAATCAGGACTGATACCGAATGGTAAGGTGGTTAAAGGCAAAAAACTATGGACTTATCAAAAGCAGACTATGATCAAAAAAGGCATTATTAGCCCTAACGATGAGATTAAATATTTTTATAGTGATGCTTCTTTATTGATGAGAGAAGATGGTAATGGGATAACTCAACGACATGTATTTTCTTACTGGAGAGTTGGCAGCAACACTCAAATAGAGTTTGCAAACTTTGATCAGATTGATTCTATTGAGGTCGCGAATTCAGGTAGCTTATTAGGAAATAGTACCGTGACAGTAAATAGAAAAGATGGAAGTGGCTTTACTCTTATCTTATCGAACGAAGATGAAAAAAATAAGTTATTTATTGCAGAGCTGAGGAGCCATTTAAATTGAGACTATTTTGAGTAAATGTGTTTTTTTGACATAACTCACATTGATGAAATGGCGCGTACTCATTATCTAATTGCGATGTTGAATGGCTCCATAAAATACCCAAGGTATTCATAATATCCCCTGTGGGCAGCACTTATCCCAGTGTCTTTTTGAAGCGTAATGACGCAATGATGATTCCGCCTACAGTAAATAACCCCAGCCATAACGCGTCTTTTCCTAATAGGAGAATACTGGCGTCACGCAATGCAATGGCGCGAATCATGCGCATAAAGTGGGTGACGGGCAGGGCTTCTGCTATCCATTGCGCGGCTACGGGCATGGCGTCGTAGGGAAACATAAAGCCTGAAAGTAAAATGGAAGGCAGCAGTATAAAGATGGTCATCTGTGTCGCTTGTAGTTGCGTTTTAGCAATGGTGGATAGCACCAGTCCAAGGGTTAAGCTGGCGAAAATAAACAATATTGAGCCGCTTAGTAATGATAAAAAATTTCCCCTGATCGGCACGGAAAAGACCCAATGTCCGACACTTAAAATAATGGCGACCTGTATAAGACCGACTATGACGTAGGGGGTGATCTTGCCAATCATCAATTCTATTGGACGAACTGGGGTCGTGATTAGAAACTCCATATTGCCGTGTTCATGTTCACGTACGATAGCGGCAGATGTGAATAAAATCATTGTCATGGTGAGAATGACAGCCACCAACCCTGGGACGATATTGACCACGGTTCTTTGTTCTGGGTTGAAGTATTGCACGACTTCGAAGCTGGGTATGGTGCGTATGACGGTACGGTTTGCTACTTCGTCTAAAGGCATGTATCGCAGTGCTCGAATGCTCGCCGCAATCACCGTATCCGAACCATCGACTATCCATTGCCCTATCGGCAGTGTGAGTGATGAATTCGTTTGTTGGTGGTCGTATAACGGATGATTGAATAAACGTCGTGTCATGTCCGTTGGCAAATAGAGTACGGCTCGAATATCCCCTTGAGTGATGGCGACTTCAGCTTCTTTTATAGAGCGATAACGGGCGATAAAATCGACGGATTGGGTGGCCGAAAGAGCTTGCTCGATGGCTCGGCTTTCTGAGGTTTGGCTAAGATCTACAAGCCCAACGGGAATGTGTCTGGCGTCGGTGTTGATGGCGTAGCCAAACAGCATAAGTTGTACCAGCGGTATCATAATGATCATGCCGAAGGTCATTCTGTCTCGGGAAAGTTGTTTTAATTCTTTGATAAAAATAGCGTAGATTCTAATCCACATGACGATCTCCGGTGCAGGCAACAAACACATCTTCAAGACTGGGGCGAGCCAGTACTGTATTTCTTCCACCACTGAGTTGCGAGATGAAACTCAGTGGGTCCTGCACTTGCTGTTTTACTAATATCCTTAAATGAGCACCTATCTGCGCGGCGGACATGATTTCTGGATGTTGAGTGAGCGTCTTTTTGAGTAGTCTTAGTTTATCGCCACTGACTTCAACCACTGTTGCTGGCATGGCGTCCATTAGGGCTTGAGGCGAGCCGTCAGCGCGTTTATTGCCTTCCTCCAAGATAGCCAGCGCATGGCAGCGTTCGGCTTCGTCCATGTAATGAGTAGACACCAGAATAGTCGTGCCAGCGGCACAAAGGTCGAACAGTCTTTCCCAGAATTCTCGGCGGTTTTCTGGATCCACGGCGGACGTAGGCTCATCAAGAAACAGCAGCTCTGGGGAGTGCAATGTCGCACAGGCCAACGCGAGGCGTTGTTTTTGTCCGCCGCTCATGGAGCCAGCAAGCTGTTTCGCTTGTTTTTCTAGATCATAGAGTGAGAACAATTCTTCGATACGTGCTTTTTTTCGTTTACCAGAGAAACCATAGATGGCACCGACAAAACTGAGATTCTCTTGTACCGTTAGATTGTCGTACAAAGAGAATTTTTGTGTCATATAACCAATGCGTTTTTTTAGCGACTCTTCATGGCCTAATAACGGTTTGCCTAGAATGCTGACGTCGCCTTCGCTGGCGCTTAATAGACCGGTAAGCAGACGAATGCTGGTGGATTTACCGCAGCCATTTGGCCCAAGAAAACCATAGATACTGCCTTTAGGAATTTTCAAATCGAGCTTATTGACCGCTATGTTATTGCCAAAGCGTTTGCTTAGGCCTTTTGCTTCAATGGCGTATTCTACTTGGTCTGGGATCGTGTCCATTGGGTTGTTCATGGTAGGCGTATCTCAACCGCTAAACCTGTGGGCAGATTGTCTGCTTGTAATAGGTCGATGTCTGTCAGATACATGAGCCGCGCTCGGTCTCGTTCATTAAGTGCATAAAAAGGCGTGTAAGCGGGTTGCGAGCGAATATTACTGACTCGACCTTGAATCGGTAATTCGATGGCATCGGCAAAGACGTTAATGGTGTCACCCGTTTTGATTTTGGTTAACGCACTGGCGGGCAAATATACCCGAGCATACGGGGGTTGGGCAGACAGTAAGCTAATCAGTTGGGTGCCAGAAGCAACACGGTCTCCAACGTGCCAAGGAAGCGTATCAATGGTGCCATCAATCGGTGCTTTAATAGTAAGATCTTCACGCGCTTTTTCCTGCCATAACAGGGCAGCCTGCGCCGCTTGAACCCTAGCACTGGATTGGGCAATGTCTTCTTCACGCGCGCCGTTTTTAAGTTCTAGCCATTGGTCGTAGGCTTGTTGTGCTTTGGCTTTAGTACTGTCTCTGTCAGCTTTTGCGGCATCGAAATCGGCTTTGCCGACGACCTTGCTTTTATAGAGTTTAGCGAACCTTTGATACTTGAGTTCGGCTTCGTTGCTAGCAGCCTGAGTGGCTTCCAACGCTGCAAATGCGGCGCTTAATTGCTCCGGTCTGGTGCCTGCCGTGAGTACGCTAAGAGCGGCGTTGGCCTGAGCAAGCTCAGCTTCACGCTGGGCAATCAATGCATTGGCGCTGCGTGAGTCCAATTGCAGTAGTGTATCACCTCGTTCAACTTTCTGTCCTTCGCTGACTTGAACGAGCACGATTTGTTCAGAGGCGGGAGCAGACAAACTTATTCTGGCGCGCTCAATATTGCCCATGGCACGGGTCCCATCTTCTGTTTGACAGGCGGCTAAGGACGTCAATATTAAGACCGAGAGTAAAGTGTGCAGCGTGTTCATGATAGTTTGCCTTGGTCTGGTGAAGATGTCGTGGGAGAAGTAAATCTAACAAGGGTTGGCTTTAATCGTTCATCAAAAAAATACGATAAGAGTATGGGTAATTACGACGAAATTTACTGTAATCGAAATCAAGAGAAAGGCACTTTGTGTGACATTTTGCTAATATCCAGACAATAACTATTTATTCTTCATGAGGAACCGCTATGCAGTACTCCATTCTTATTACAGGTTGTTCAACTGGCATTGGCTTGGAAGCCGCCAAAATACTTCAAGACCGTCAGTTTCTTGTTGTGGCCAGTTGCCGAAAACAAGAAGATGTAGCCGCATTGAAAGCTCAGGGCATAAAGCATGTTGTGCAGTTGGATTTGGCAGACTCAGATTCGATTGCCAAAGGACTGGAAGAGACATTAGCCATTACTCATGGGCATTTGTTTGCCCTGTTTAATAATG
>CAXBGJ010000170.1:0-7587 GCA_963975045.1 uncultured Marinomonas sp.
AACGGAAACGAAGAAACGTAGCGGATTAACATGGAAAGAAATAAACAACACCTTGGCTGATACTAAAGAAAGCTCCGTGGTTTAGCCCGACAACGTAATTATTCCCTCCCCTTATGTCTTTCAAGGGGAGGGCGAGGGAGGGGTTATTACCTTGGTTTTTCGGCACAAAGTACCACCACCTGCGTCACGTAGGCCTGCATGAGGGAGGTACGACCGTAATCAGGCATTGTTCGTTAACAGGAATGAGGGAGGGTCTGAAAATCAATTCAGACCTAACCTGACAAATGCCAATATATTGATTGAAAATAAGGCAATTGCCAGACTAGGTCTGAGTTAGTAAAGATAAGATTATTTACTTTTTCTTTTCTTCTTCCAGCTCACGAATAAAGGTGAAATCAAAGACAGCAAGATTAAAGAAATTAATATTAATGATATGGGACGACTTATATAATAAGAAAGCATGTCTCCTTTAGACATAACGATCGATTGTCGATAGCCTATCTCAGCCATTGTTCCTAGAATCATTGCAATTACAACTGCAGCAGTTGAAAAAGAAGTCTTACGCATAAGGTACCCAATTAGGCCAAATGCTGCCATGACATATACATCAAACATATTATTGTTTATGGCATAAGACCCAACGACAGAAAGCACTATAATGATTGGTGCTAAAATCGAAAAAGGTATTGAAGCTACTTTAACTATATATTTAGCCATTGATAAGCCAAATATCCCCATGAGAATATTCGCAAGAATTAACCCTATAATTACTGCATAGATAATATTCGCATTAGAAGTAAATAATTCGTGACCAGGTTGTAAGCCATGAATATATAAACCTCCTAACATGACAGCTGTTGCCGCACTTCCAGGTATACCTAAAGTAAGTAACGGTATCATTGCGCCACCAGTTACCGCATTGTTAGCTGTCTCTGCAGCAGCTAGACCCTCAATATTCCCTTTCCCAAAACTTTGAGGTTCTTTCGATGCACGTTTGGCTTCATTATAAGCAACCCAGGATGCAACATCTCCACCAGCCCCTGGAAGAATTCCAACTATTAGACCAATAATGGATGACCTTGTTACTGTTGGTCCAATTTGCTTCCACTCTTTGCGTGTAGGAAATGGGCTGCCTTTGAGCTCTGCTATTTCATGAGTTGGTTTGGCTATATGGTTAAGTGATTCAGCCTGAATAAGCACTTGTGAAATAGAAAATAATCCGATCATTGCAGGAATTAGTGAGATGCCATTTTCTAATTCAGGAATCCCAAAAGTAAATCTAGGGAAAGCTGTCATAACATCAACCCCTACCAAGCCTATTAGCAAACCAAACAATCCACCAGATAGGCCTTTTATCATTGCTCCAGATGAAAGGCTTGCAATAATTGTTAGTCCAAAAATTGCCATAAGAAAATATTCAGGAGCACTAAATTTAAGAGATATTTGTGCCAAGGGAGGAGCTAGGATTAGTAACGCTAAGGCACTCACGACGCCACCTATCACTGAGCAGATAGTTGAGATTCCTAATGCTTTTAGGCCTTTTCCTTGTAAGGTCAACTGGTAACCATCGATAGCGGTAGCTGCAGATGATGGCGTCCCTGGTGTATGGATTAGTATGGCTGTAATTGATCCACCGTACACCGCTGATGTGTATATTGCAGACAGTAAAACCAGTGCGGCAACAGGTTCCATTCCAAATGTAATTGGAATAAGTAAAGCTATTCCCATTGTAGCGCTTAAACCAGGTAGTGAACCTAAAAAAATCCCACCAATAACACCAACGAATAGCATTAAGACAACATCAAGGGAACCTAGCTCTGCTAATACTGAGCTTAATACAGAAAAATCAATAGACATTTTTTGCTCCCTTTATATAAATAAACCAGTAGGTAGGTAAATTTTAAGTTGCCAAACAAATAAGGCATAAATAAAAACATTTATACCAAGTAGTACTAGAATTATTTTTCTTAGATTACGTACACCAAAGAAAACAATGAAAAATGCTGAGGCTATTGTGCTGGCAGTAAAGAACCCAATTAAATCAATAGATATTACGTATAAAACAATAGAGATATAAAGGACTAAAGGTCTTCCAGAATCATTTAAATATCGATCTATTTTATTATTTTCTCTTTTAGATTTTATTGTTGTTATAAAACCTTTTGTGAAAACTATAATTGAAAAAACTATCAAAACGGTTAGTATTAATTGAGGGAAGGTCGCTGGATCCTGAGGCATTTCTAATGTTAGAGTGTAAAAGTATGTTGATGTAAAAAACATCAAAATACCAATATAAATGTCAATATGTAAATTTTTCATCACTCACCAATATTATTATTTTTTAAAAATAAAAGGGGAGGTTACTCCCCTAAATATAACTACCAACCTAAAATGGATTTCAGTTCTGTTACACCAGCTTCTTCAGCTAAGAGCATTTCCTTATAAGCATCACCAGTTTTAATGTCGACTAATAACCCCATCTCATCCATTTTTTTCAGGTGTTCTGGATTATTCATTCCTTTTATGAATGCAGCAGTGAGCACCTTGAGCTGTTCATCCGAAATACCTTTTGGTGCTGCAATTCCTCGTGCAGACCATGATACAACTCCTGGAAAACCAGATTCAGCTAGCGTTGGTACATCAGGTATAAATTTCGAACGTTCAGGAGCCATGATGGATAAAATCTTCAATTGTCCATTCTTATATGCAACATTAGTATCGCCAACATTAGAAAAACTCACATCTACATGGCCACCTTGCAATGCCGCCCGTTGTTGAGCTGTACCAGTAGTGTGAACAGGTACAAATTGAGTGCCATATTTTTTGTTCATTTTGAGCATGGCAATATGATCATCACCATTTGCACCTGTTGTCGTAACTGTTAATACATTTTTTTGGGCGTACGCGACTAAGTCTTCAATAGTATTAAAACGTTCTTCATCTTTATTTATAGAAATAACGCCATAGTCGGTAACATGGTTGGCAATAAGTTCAAAGTCATCTAGGTTTTTATTTCGTTTATAGATAGGGTTTAAATAACCTGTGATCAAATTTGGAGTATTAATATAACCAATCGTATATCCATCATTTTTTGAGTTAAGTAAATTTGTCCAGCCAACCCAGCCTCCACCACCAGGTTTATTTATAATTGTTAGTGACGTGCCAAGCGATGGTTCAACTTTAGGGAATAGAATTCTTGCTCCAACATCTGTATTTCCTCCTGCGCCAAAAGAAATAATTGATGAGATTGGTTTTTCAGGATATGAATCTGCTAGAACTAAGCTAGAAATGGATAGTGCTAAAGTGACTGTTAATATTTTTGTTTTTATTTTCATAGTTTTCTCTCTTCTTATAATTTTAATCTTTTTAAGTTGTTTTCAAGGCCAAGTAACTTAACAGTACTTATTCCTTTTTTAATTTCTTCTCTATAAGTTGATTCAGTATTTTCTCTACTTGTACTTTTTTGCATTACATCTTCTAAATCATCACTTGAAATAACCACGACACCATCTTGATCTGCAATGATAAAATCGCCATTGTTAATCGTTACACCACCAATAGATATTGGCTGATTAATTAGTCCAGGTTGATTTTTGGTTGTACCTTTGATGCTTAAAGCTAAGCAAAAAACAGGAAAATTCATGTCGATTATTGCTTTAGAATCACGTACTGCACCATTAATAACTAATCCAGCGACTCCCTTTTTAATAGCTTGCTCAGTAAGAATATCTCCCCAAGGTCCAGCTTCAACAAACCCTTTTGCATCTACTACAAGAACATCACCTGGCTTCACATGAAGTAATGCGTAGTGAAGCATTAAATTATCTGCAGGACAGATATCTATAGTGAAAGCTCGGCCTGCTAATCGCATGCTCGGATGAATAGGCTTTATTTTAGAGTCAAGTGCTCCCTTTGCACCATATGCTTCGTACACTGTAGCGCTTCCATAATTGAGAAGAGTGTTGAGCATATCGTTTTGTTTTTTATTTTGTTGGGTCATATGTGAGTCCTTATTGAGTTCGCATCCAGAATGATATAATGTTTTTCTAAATTCAATCATTGAATTCTTATTTGAGATCCAATAAAAATGAATCTAAGACAACTTCGTTACTTTTGTGAGACGGTAGATGCCGGTGGTGGTAATTTAGCTGCTCAAAAACTCTTTGTAGCTCCCACGGCGATAAGTACTCAAATTGGTCTGTTAGAGCAGCATCTAGGTGGAGAACTTTTTAATCGTTCAACTCGTCCGATGAAACTTACGCCATTAGGTGAGTTTTTTTACCCACGAGCTAAAGAACTTTTGGCTCAAGCTCGAAGATTAAATGATGAATCTTGCGGTGTGGCTGCTGGAACATGGGGGTGGCTAGGCGTTGGCTTTGCTCGATCAGCTCTGTTTTCTTTATTGCCAAATACTATTCGAAACTTTCGTGTAGCGTATAAAGATGTACATCTTGACCTCATAGAGGTGTTGTCTGAATATCAAGCGGACCAACTTCGCCAGCAGCGAATTGACATAGGTATTTCTCGATTTTTTGGGGATTTTGAACGCGCCCAAGATATGAGTTATAAAGTTATTCTAGAAGATCCTTTTATTGCAGCAATTTCTATTCAACATCCTCTAGCCCAGAAACAAAGAATTTCTATTTCAGAGTTTAATACCATTCCTTTCATTCTGTATCCTAAAGATGCAGGTAGCCCATTTGGGCAAAAAATGTTGAATTCACTTAGACAAAATGGCACATCTCCAACTGTTGCCTATGAGGCTATAGAGCTTCATACAGCTTTAGCGTTAGTTGGTGCAGGGCTTGGGGCAACAATAGTCGGGAGCTCAATCATAGAAAATAACCGAAAAGATGTCGTATTTATCCCTATATCGGATCTTGATGAAGTTAGTAGTATTGTTGCTGTTACTAGAAAAAAAGATCAAACAAAAATACTCGGAGTGTTTATGGATCAGCTTTTAACTGAAGGTAAAAGCTTACTATTTACAAAGTAGTGGACTTTTTAGGCTTTAGTTTTACAAGAGATATGTGTTTTTTTTTTGAAAATGTTGTTAAGAGACACAATTAGGTGATGCTGCTCTGTTGCTTCGGTCGTGTAATGGTTGATATTGTTATTTTTCAACAGACCTCGATACATTATATTTCCAAAACCAAACTAGTATTTTATGATTCGAAAGAGCTGTTCGGCCTTTGCTCGGATATTCGCTTTGATGTATTCCGTTTGGATTGGTTGCTCGTTATTTTTAGAGTATCTTGATAGCCAGAACAATCTGAAATAAAACACTTTTCGTCATCAAGAAGGTTTGTGTGTCTCTACATAAATGCCTGAAGTTCATGATTTTATCTTAGTACTGCATTACCCCTCATTACTATTAGATAACGCTACTTTACCTACATGAATTAAGCTGGTTAATTTGATCAATGGTTTAATGATTAGCTGAGCACTGCCTGCGATAAATAACCATGTTCCACTTTCAATAAGCGAATCATTCAAGAAAAAGAAGCTACCAATCAAAAACCAGACAGCGATTAATAGATCATTTAATGCGCCTAGCGCTTCGTATCGACGCTGTATCACAATATGTTCACTTCCAATGTCTAGATCAAATTCAACGCTTTGCTTCACGGTTTTCTCCTCGTTTGTGTTTTTATCTAATGGATCGGCTTATCTACGAGCTGTTTCTTTTGCTTGTATTTTAGTCATTGATACTAAAGCGATTTTCTCTTTTTCACCAGCGGATAAAAAGCAAAAAAAACCAGTGTCTCAAGGAAGAAACACTGGTTTCATCAAAACGATCAACTATTAATGCGGATTAACCGTTTTTCGCTTTTGCTTCTTCAGGTGTTAACCCTTTTAGGTCAGGCCAGTTCTTTTCTGATGTGATTAAGTTGCCAGGAACGTCTTTTAACCAAACTTTTTGTGTGCCTTTGTTTAGGTTCAAATACAGTTTTCCATCGGCAATTTTCCATGCAGTTGGGTCTGTATCAAACTTTAAGTTCATCGCGACGCCCATGGCACAGTAACCGCCGTACTGAGGTGCGTATTTTGTCTTGTCTGTATTAAATAAATCTCGGTTTGCCGCGGAGACAAAACGGAAGGTTGCGTTTTTGTAGTTAGAGGTAAATTCTGGGCTGCCCAATACTGGCTTGCTCATTGTGAAGTAAGCAACAGTATCATAGCCTTTAATCGCCAAATCATTCGCGTCTGCGTTTGCATCGATGTCTGCGGCAAAGCTTGCGGCGCTAGCAAAAAGAACCGTTGCTGCGACTGTGTTTTTGATCAAGTTAGAAATGTTCATAATTGTACCTTTTGTTGTTTTCAATAAGTTGTTAAAACCCACACGTTAAGAGGTTAGCGAAAAGCTGTTGAACTTATGGCTTTTGGTGTTTACTAACTAAGTCCCTTAAGTGAATGAGATCAGTCTATTTATTTTTTGGTCATGAAAGGCACCGAAATATCCATAAAATGAAACCAATCGTCCAAATCGGCAAACTAAGTAGGTGTTCGTGAACAAATTACAAAATATTATTGATAACTTTTCGATTCAGTCTGAGGTTATTTTTAGTGGGAGTTTTTGTGGTGGGAAAACACTGGGCTCATTAGAAACAGAAAAGGGGGGTCATTTGCATTACCTTCGCTCTGGTAAGTTAACCGTCTTGAGTGATTCCGGTCACAAGATGTTGTTCGACCAACCTGCGATTATTCTTTTACCGTTCGCGACGACTCACCAAGTCATTGGCGATGAAACCGAAGGCGCAGAGCTAATTTGTGCGGCGATTAATTTTACGGCATTAGAGCAAAAGCAATTAGTGTCGAGCTTACCTAAATTGGTTTATCTAAACTTAGACGATGGACCCATGGCGAATACCGTGGATTGGATGTTTAGCGAAATCGGTGTGACGGGGCTTGGGCAGAAAAGCATCGTTGGCAAAATGTGTGACATCTTACTCATCCAAATGCTACGTAAGCTGTCTGAAGAGGGGTTGGTAATACAAGGCATGTTGGCGGGGTTGAGTCATCCTGCGTTGGCGCCGACCTTGGTGAAACTACAAGAAGCACCAGAGGAAGCATGGACGTTGGACTTGATGGCGGAAAGCGCCGCGATGTCCCGTTCCAAGTTCTCGGAACTGTTTCGAGATACCGTCGGACAAACGCCGAACGATTTTTTAACCGACTTACGTATATCCACCGCGCAGCAACTGTTAATACAAGACAAACCAGTCAACCTAGTAGCCAACAAAGTCGGCTATGAACACGGTTCTGTATTGGCGAGAGTTTTTCGTAAGAAAACGGGATTATCGCCTAAAGAGTGGTTGCAGAAGTTCCACGAAAGCTAATCGCTATGTTTTAAAAAAGGACATTCCTCATCAGTTTTAGCGAAATGTCCTCTTTCCATTCTAATAGTTCCTACTCTTAAATGTTTTTTGCGATCAAGTCGGCTTTTAATAGTCCGCCTTTCGTGAACAGCTTTGCTGAGAATTTTGGATTTTTTCTTGATTTGAAAGCATCCAATATCTGCTTTAATCCTGCGGCTTCAAGCAAAGATATATTTATTTCTGTATCCATTTCAGCGGATTCTACAAA
>CAXBGJ010000171.1:0-7584 GCA_963975045.1 uncultured Marinomonas sp.
TACGGTTTGCGCGCATACTATTTTGCGATGGCATTTTGTGGCTGGTTTCTGGGGCCTTATTTTTGTATGGCGGCCAGTGTGATGGTGGTTGCTGTGCTTTATCGTCGAGAATTTCGTTCTAAAACATTCAAAACATTGAGCCGCGGACTCGTGATGAAATCTCATGCTTCCTAATTTCCCCAAACCTTTGCCAGAAGATGATAAGCCAGTAAATCGAACGGTTAACGTCGATGACCGGCTTTATCAATATTTGGTGGACGTGTCTGTTCGTGAATCTGATGTATTAAAAGCATTGCGCCGAGAAACGGCGCAATACCATATGGCGCGCATGCAATTGTCGCCAGAAGTTGGGCAGTTTTTGGCTTTGCTTGTTAAATTACAAGCGCCGATGAAAATTCTTGAAGTGGGTGTTTTTACCGGCTATAGCACGTTGTCGATGGCCATGGCAATGCCAAAGAATGCGACCTTGGTGGCCATTGAAAAGAAACAGATGTGGTTGGATATCGCGACTCGTTATTTGGAACAAGCCGGTGTGATGGATCGAGTAACGACCTATTGTGATCAAGCGCTTCCAGTTATGACCGAGTTTCTAGAAAGCGAATCAGAGTCTTTCGACTTTATCTTTATTGATGCGGATAAGAAAAATCTGTTGGCGTATTATCAGTTAGGAAAACAGTTGTTACGCTCAGGAGGTTGTCTGTTGATCGACAACACACTTTGGTGGGGCAATGTAGCGGATGACGCTTTTACGGATAAAGACACAAAGATAGTGCGTGAACTTAATAAAATCATTCATCAAGATATGACGGTGGATTTATCGCTTATTCCGATGGGTGACGGACTAACGCTAGTTCGTAAAAAAACATAATATCTGATCATAAAATAATCCATCGTACTGCTGGATTCTCCCTTAATGCGCCTTACAACCTTTTATCCCTAAAAATATTGTGACTTTTTCCTTCTTTTGATTCATTCGCCTCTTGAAATCGCCGTAATAGGCTTTATTTATGATGCACAAGTGAAAAGAAATACACTTTTGGTTTTTACCGAAGGTTCATTCAAATAGGAGCAAGCTACAACATGGCAACTGATACTCAAAAAGAAACGTTAGGATTTCAAACGGAAGTAAAACAACTACTGCATTTGATGATCCACTCTTTGTACTCCAACAAAGAAATCTTTCTACGAGAGCTGATTTCCAACGCATCGGATGCGGTCGATAAGCTTCGCTTTGAGTCTGTCGCTAACGCAGACCTTCTCGCCGAAGACCCTAATCTACGTGTTCGTATTGAATTCGACAAAGAAACAAATACGGTTGTCATTGATGACAACGGTGTTGGTATGTCTCGTGAAGAAGCCATTACCAATCTTGGTACAATTGCCAAGTCTGGTACGTCTTCTTTTCTTGAACAGCTGAGCGGCGATCAGAAAAAAGACAGCCAACTAATTGGTCAATTTGGTGTTGGTTTTTACTCATCATTCATTGTTGCTGATAAAGTAACCGTAGAAACTCGTCGAGCGGGCGCTTCTGAAAGTGAAGCGGTACGTTGGGTGTCTGATGGTTCTGGTGAATTTACGATCGAGAACATCGACAAAGAAACTCGTGGTACGCGCATCACGCTTCATCTTAAGACCGACGAAAAAGATTTTGCTGACAATTTCCGCCTTCGCCATCTGGTTACCAAGTATTCTGATCATATTTCCATTCCTGTTGAGATGGAAAAGCCTGTTTACCCAGAAATGGATGAAGAGGGCAATCCTAAACCAGTAGATGAAAGTAAAGCGCCTGAGTTTGAAGCGGTTAACTCTGCAAAAGCTCTTTGGACGCGCCCTCGTAATGAAGTAACAGAAGAAGAATACCAAGAATTTTATAAGCACATCTCTCATGATTACCAAGAGCCTTTGAAGTGGTCACACAACAAAGTAGAAGGTAAGTTGGAATACGCAAGCTTGCTTTATATTCCATCAAAAGCGCCTTACGATCTTTGGAATCGCGACATGCAACGCGGCCTAAAACTGTATGTTCAGCGTGTGTTCATCATGGATGAAGCCGAAGCGTTCCTACCGCCTTACATGCGTTTCGTGAAAGGTGTAGTGGATTCAAATGACCTGTCTTTGAATGTCTCGCGTGAAATTTTGCAAAATGACCATGCAGTTGACTCTATGCGTACTGCATTGACAAAACGTGTATTGGACATGCTGACTAAAATGGCGAAAAACGAACCAGAAGATTATCAAAAATTCTGGGACGAGTTTGGTAATGTCATCAAAGAAGGTCCAGCTGATGACATGGGCAATAAAGACAAAATTGCAGGTCTATTGCGCTTTAGTTCAACCAATAACGACGCACCAGAACAGACAGTTTCTTTGGCTCAATACATCGAACGCATGAGCGAAGGCCAAGATAAGGTTTATTACATCTATGCGGAAAGTCACAATACGGCGAAAAACAGCCCGCATTTAGAAATTCTTCGTAAGAAAGGTTTTGAAGTACTACTGCTAAGTGATCGTATTGATGAATGGATGATGTCTTCTTTGCAAGAATTTGAAGGCAAATCTTTCCAAGACGTGACCAAAGGTAAGTTAGATTTAACAGACCAAGATAACGAAGAAGAGAAGAAAGAAAAAGAAGAGAAAGCGGAACAAATGAAGCCACTTCTTGACCGTATGAAAGCGGTATTGGCTGAAAAGGTTGCTAGCGTAAACTCAACCGCTCGTTTGACTAACTCGCCAGCGTGTTTGGTGGTTGGTGAGAACGACATGGGCATGCAAATGCGTCGTTTGCTTGAGCAAGCGGGTCAGAAGCTTCCTGAATCTAAACCGACCCTTGAGGTGAATCCAGATCACCCGATTGTGGCGAAGATGAATGAAGAATCAGATGAAGAGCGTTTTGCTGATATGGCTTGGTTGTTGTTTGAACAAGCTACCTTGTCTGAAGGTGGTCAGTTAGAAGACCCAGCGACGTTTGTGAGCCGCATGAACAAACTGATCGTTCAGCTGAGTAAATAAGCCACTCACTTAAAAGTATCTTTCTTATAGAATAAAAGCCCGTATTTGGTGACAAATATGGGCTTTTTTATATTGGTTGATAAATAGGGTCGGTCAAAATTTGATTCCTTAAATAAAATCGTTTAGCGTAACTGAGTGCTATGGATAGCATTTTATTAACGTCAAAGGAGTGAATAATGTTGTTTAAAAAGTGTTTGGCTTTATGTCTATTGGTATTTCCTGTGTTTCTGTTTGCGTTACCTCAAGTGCAATTAGCAACACGTTTCTTAGAAAGCACTCATGCAGAGGATTATCTGGTGAGTGAAAAGTACGATGGCATTCGCGCAATTTGGACAGGAGAGGCGCTGATGACGCGTCAGGGAAATCCAATTCATGCCCCTGACTGGTTTACGGATAAATTGCCTACTGCCTGGCTTGATGGTGAGCTGTGGTCTAAACGCAATGATTTTGAATTTGTCATGTCGACAGTGAGAAAAAATACCCCCGTCGATAGCGAATGGCAAAACATTCACTATATGATATTCGATGCGCCAGACGCAGAAAAAACCATGACCTTTGCAGAAAGGTCCCAGCGATATACACAGCTCATTCTTGATCTAGATCTTCCTCATGTTATTCCTGTCAAGCAATTCACCGTGTCCAGTAATCAAGAGCTTCATCGAGTGTTAGATGACTATGTAAAAAAAGGCGCAGAAGGTTTGATACTGCATCGTAAATTGGCTCGTTTTGAAAGTGGTAGAACCGACAATCTACTTAAATTAAAGCCACACATGGACGCAGAAGCGAAAGTGATAAAAATCTTAAACGGGTCTGGAAAATACGATGGCATGATGGGTTCTATTTTGGTTGAAATGCCGTCTGGCATTCGTTTCAAAATTGGCAGCGGCTTTTCTGATGAGGAACGACGTACTCCGCCTAAATTAGGCGAATACGTTACTTACAAATATCATGGCTTCACCGAGCGAGGCATCCCAAGGTTTGCAAGTTTTCTACGGATCCGTGATAGACAATTTTAGTTTTTAAGAGAGAAAATTTTGTTAACGAATGTTTATTGTCTTCCCGGCACTATGTGTGATGAACGCCTTTGGGGCTACACACAACAGGCTTTAGGTGAATCGATATTTTTGAAGCATGTCTCTATTCCTATGGAAGAGACAATAGACACTATAGTGGATGCTCTGGCGATGGTATTGCCAGAGCATCCTATTAATTTACTTGGCTTTTCTATGGGAGGGTATTTAGCGTGTGCTTTTGCAGTGAAATACCCTGAGCGTGTACGCGGCTTAATCGTCGTGTCTAATACTGCAACAGGCTTATTAGACACTGAGCGCCAGCAGCGAGAAATTGCATTGAATTGGGTCGTTAAGCAAGGCTATAAAGGTATTCCTAAGAAAAAAGCCGTCGCAATGTTAGGTGAAACTAATAAGAGTCGCGACGAGCTAATTGAGTGTATTCGATCGATGGATAAATGTTTGGGTGGCGCTGTTTTTATTCAGCAATTAAAGAGCAGCTTGATTCGGCCAAATTTATTGCCAAAGCTTGAAAAAACAACCTTCCCGCTGTGGTTTGTTATGGGACGTGATGACGCATTATTATCAAATACTGTGGTGGATAAAATGAAAGATTCAGAGCGTTTCAATGTTCACATCATAAAAGAATGTGGGCATATGCTGCCCTTGGAGCAGCCGACATGGTTGGCTGAATTGATCGAATGTTTTTTTAAAGTAAATTAATATTTTTTTTAAAGTAAATTAATATTTTTTTTACAGTGTTGGGCAAAAAAGACGATGCAATGTTTGGATTAGTTCTTTCACTCTGCTATCACCTAAGCTGTAAAAAATGGTTTGAGATTCTCGTCGAGTGCTAACAAGACCATCTTTTCTCAATACGGCGAGGTGTTGCGAAAGAGCAGATTGGCTTAAAGGAAGTTTTTCGTTCAATGCAGTGACGGACAACTCTTTATCCAGTAAATGACATAAAATCATCAGACGATTTTCATTGCTTAGGGCCTTCAAAAACACAGCGGCTTGCGATGATTGTCGCAGCATCTCTTCCATTGTGAGTGTTTCGTTTTCCATGATCTTTTCTCGTTTCTAATAGGGTATTGTCGCGCTAAGCTCTGTGACAAAAATAAAACCATCCACATTGTCTGTGGATAAAGGTGGTAGTAGTCGTGTTTGGTCGCTGTTCTTATCATACAGGGCGGTCATTATATTGCTTTGTACGTTATTTGCACAGTGACCGCCTTAATGACTCTTTGCTAACTTAGGTTGAAGCTTGTCCAAATCGGTGCGTGGTCGGAGGGTTTCTCAAGTGCACGCAAATCGTAGTCAATATCCGCTTCATTTAGGTATGGCGTTAAGCCATTCGAAGACAGAATAACATCGATTCTTAATCCACGTTTTGGTGTGTCATCAAACCCTTTCGAGCGATAGTCGAACCAGCTAAAGCGATCATTTTTAGTCGGGTTTAATTGACGATAGGTATCCGTTAGTCCCCAATTTGTTAGCGTGCTCAGCCATTCTCTTTCTTCCGGCAGAAAGCTGCATTTTCCCGTTCTTAACCAGCGTTTTGCATTAGGTTCGCCGATACCAATGTCTAAATCCGTTGGCGAGATATTAATATCGCCCATCACAATGATTTTTTCATCTGGTGAATGAGAAGCAAGGTAATCCATTAAATCCGCGTAAAACTTTCGCTTTGCTGGAAATTTGGTTTCATGGTCGCGGCTTTCACCTTGCGGGAAGTATCCGTTCAATACTTTGATGGGGCCTTGTGGCGTATCAAAGGTAGCGATAATCATACGACGCTGTGCCTCTTCTTCATCACCAGGAAAACCGTATTCTACTTTGATGGCTTCTTGCTTACTAAAAATCGCCACACCGTAGTGGGATTTTTGTCCATAATAATACGCATGATAACCAACAGATGCTGGAATTTCATGGGGAAAGGCGTCATCGTGAACCTTAATTTCTTGTAAGCCAATGACGTCTGGAGCGTGCTTTTCAACTAACGCTTCTATTTGATGTGGTCGAGCGCGCAAACCGTTGATATTAAAAGAGACAAATTTCATGACAATCATTCCATAGCGAATTTTCTTAATGATACCCAGTTGCGTTAGAGGCATAAAGGAGTTTACGCATACATTGTCATAGATTAGAGATCTCTTTTTGATTAGTCAGATAGCATGCTCTATTTTGCGGCTATGGTTTTAAAAGAAAGCAACCATGATGCCCTTTGCCAAAAAGCTTGTTGGTAGTACGCCTAATGTCGTATAAGCGAACATAAAGCGTTGTTCGGGGTTTATTTTTCGTACCAAAATGAAAGTCAGAAAAACTAAAATTGGTGAAAAATGCCCATACGGTTTTGATGATGATACTGATAAAAGACGTCGTACTCCATAATATTGCAGAGGCTTTTGACGTTGCATTTTTATTTATTTTAAAAACGAATACGGCTATGACAGATAAGAAATCCATCGGCGCTATATCTAGGCGGTTGAGGCTGTTAAACTTATTGAATACTACATTATGAATTATTTTGGAGACTCAGAATGGCTTATCAGTACGATTTATTTGTTATTGGTGCAGGTTCCGGTGGCGTTCGTGCTAGCCGTGTTGCAGCATCTAAAGGTTATAAAGTCGCTGTAGCAGAAGGCAGCGCATTAGGCGGTACGTGCGTTAATATTGGTTGTGTGCCTAAGAAACTCTTTGTTTACGCTTCAGAATACGGCCATGGCTTTGATGAAGCCGCAGGCTTTGGTTGGAAGCATCAAGGCGCTCAATTTAACTGGTCTGTTTTGCGTGACAATAAAACCAAAGAAATTGAACGATTGAACGGCATTTATGGAAACTTGTTGAGCAATGCCGGAGTAGAGTTGATCTCTGGCTATGCCAGCTTTGTTGATGCTCATACTGTGATAGTGGACGGCAAAACGTATACTGCAGAACGAATTCTCATCGCGGTTGGTGCCAAACCTTACATTCCAGAGTTTAATGGCAGTGATTTCGTTGTTAGCTCCAATGAAATGTTCTTCTTAGACGAACTTCCTAAAAAAGCCCTTGTCGTCGGCGGTGGTTATATCGCAGTTGAATTCGCTGGTATTTTAAACGGACTCGGTGTTGATACCGCATTGGCTTATCGTGGTGACCAATTGCTGAGAGGCTTCGACGAAGATGTTCGAGTGTTCGCCAGCGAAGAATATAAAAAATCTGGTATCGACGTTCGTTTAAATACCGATGTTGAGCGTATCGTATTGGCCGATGCGGCGAACAAAAATGGCGCGCGCATTGTTCACTTTAAAGACGGACACTCTGAAGAGTTTGGTCTGATCCTTTATGCGACAGGCCGAGTGCCAAACGTTGGTTCATTAGCACTAGAGAAAGCAGGTGTTAAAACCGGTAAAAATGGCGCGGTAATCATTGATAACAACTTCACCACGTCTGTAGACAGCGTGTTTGCGTTAGGTGACGTCACCGATCGTATTCAATTAACGCCAGTGGCGATCAAAGAAGCAATGGCACTCATTGCTTACTGGTTCGATGGAAAAGAAGTCGACTTTGATTACGACAACAT
>CAXBGJ010000172.1:0-7506 GCA_963975045.1 uncultured Marinomonas sp.
GCCAAAGGCCGAAAAGTGCCTATTAAGACCTTTATTATGGACAGTAAAGTCGTCGTGGGCGTGGGCAATATCTACGCAAATGAAGCTTTGTTTAAAGCGGGTATTCGACCTGATCGTTTAGCTGGTAAGATAAGTAAAGCGCGTTTAGTACGCTTGGTCGAGTGCATTAAAGTTGTGCTTGCCGCGGCAATTAAGCAAGGTGGAACGACGTTGAAAGACTTTGTTGGTGGTGATGGTAAACCAGGTTACTTTAAGCAAGAATTAGCCGTTTACGGTCGAGCGAATAAACCTTGTGCTGTTTGTCATGCTCCGTTGAAAGAGATTCGACAAGCTCAGCGCAGCACTGTTTTTTGCGTAAATTGCCAAACTTGATCATATTGGGCATGAGAATTGCTGGCATATGTTATTGATTAAGTTGCTATAAAAAATGATTATAGAAATTAGATTTTTGCACTATGAGTAAAAATATTGCTTAAAATGTGCAGATTTTATTGCGGTCTTTAGTTAATCGGTTTATTTTTGACCAGTTAGGCAAGATTTAAACTGCCTAGATTCAATTACATACATAAGAGGAATTGGAATGAAAGGTGTCTTTTTTGCGTCCGTCACGGCTTTGGCCATTTCAGCAAGTATGGCTCAAGCAGCAGACCCTGCGGTTGTTTACGATCAAGCGGGTAAATTCGACAAATCTTTTAACGAAGGTGTTTACAACGGCGTTAAAAAATACACGACAGACAGCGGCATTCAGGTTCGAGAGTTTGAACCTAAAAATGAAGCCCAAGTAGAGCAAGGTTTACGTCGTCTTGCCAAACGAGGTTACTCGCCAATCGTTACTGTTGGTTTCAATATGACATCTGCGGTTGAGAAAGTGGCGAAAGATTTTCCTAACATCAACTTTACGCTTATCGATGGTGTGATCGATCTTCCGAACGTTCAGTCTGTTATCTTTAAAGAGCATGAAGGATCATTCCTTGTGGGGGCTTTGGCTGCCATGTCGTCTAAAACCGACACGGTTGGTTTTATTGGCGGTATGGATATTCCTCTTATCCGTAAATTTGGCTGTGGTTATGAGCAAGGCGTTAAATACGCGTCTTCTAGCGCAACCGTTTTTCAAAATATGACAGGTTCTACTGGTGCGGCGTTTAATGATCCAACGAAAGGATCTGAACTTGCTAAGAGTCAGTTCTCTAAAGGCGCAGATGTTGTCTTTGCTGCCGCTGGTGGTACCGGTATCGGTGTGTATCAGGCTGCGAAAGATGAAGGTAAATTGGCCATTGGTGTTGATTCAAACCAAAACCATATTCAACCAGGCACAATGCTAACGTCCATGGTTAAGCGTGTAGATCAAGCCGCTTATAAAACATACAAAGACGCGGCAGCAGGTACTTGGAAGCCAGGTATGGTGGTTCTAGGTTTGGCTGAGGGCGGTGTTGATTGGGCGCTTGATGATAACAATGCAAGCCTCATCTCAGCGGATATGAAAGCGAAGCTAAAAGACATTCGCGCTAAGATTGTTAGCGGTGACATAAAAGTCCATGACTACATGTCAGACAATACTTGTAACTATTAAGTTACATAGAAAAACAGTTGCCCGTTATTAGCGGGCAGCTGTTTTTTTTGCTCTAGTATTCTTACTGAATGATGCAGCGATGAATTTGGATCGCAGACATTGATTACTATGTAAAAGAAGTAGTAACAAAAAACATACTGAGTGTTTTTGCCCATGAGGTACATTGAGTGTGTTCCATTTTAAGCAGATGAATTACTTTTAGATATGACAAATAAAACAATGCCATACGCAATTGAATTGCGCGATATCAGCAAACGCTTTGGTGCCGTTCAGGCCAACAAAGATATTTGCTTACAAGTTCCTGCAGGTACGATTCACGGCATTATTGGTGAAAACGGCGCGGGAAAGTCCACCTTGATGAGTATCATCTATGGCTTTTATGAAGCTGATACTGGACACATAGAAGTGGATGGTAAGCGTGTCGATATACGCAGTTCCCAAGATGCCATCAATGCGGGTATAGGTATGGTGCATCAGCATTTCATGCTGGTTGAGAATTTTAGTGTGCTTGAGAATGTGATCTTGGGTGCAGAAGGCGGTGCCTTGTTGAAAAACGGCATAGACACAGCTCGTGTGGAATTGCAGCGCCTCGCAAAAGAATACAGTTTGGACATTGATGTAGACGCAATCGTTGAAGAACTTCCGGTTGGTTTGCAGCAGCGAGTTGAAATATTAAAAGCGCTTTATCGTGGTGCTCGTATCCTCATATTGGATGAGCCAACGGGTGTGTTAACCCCGCAAGAAGCGGATCATCTTTTTCGTATTCTTAAAGCGCTAAAAGATCAGGGTGTTACCGTATTGTTAATTACGCATAAATTGCGTGAAATTATGGCGTCTACGGACAATATTTCCGTGATGCGTCAAGGTCAGATGGTCGCTCATCGTGAAACCTCACAGACGAATAAAGAAGAATTGGCTGAGTTAATGGTGGGCAAAAAAGTACGTCTAACCGTAGACAAAGACGATGCCAAGCCAAGTGATGTCTTCCTGTCTGCTCGAAACTTGTCTTTGTTTGACAGCCAAGGCGTGAAGCGCTTGAAGAATGTAAGTTTAGAGCTTCGTGCTGGTGAAATTCTTGGCATTGCAGGGGTTTCTGGAAATGGTCAAAGTGAATTGTTGAATGTACTTTCTGGCATTGAGCCAATGAGCGAAGGTGAAATTCAGGTTGCTGGTCAAGTTATCACGGCGAAAGCGCCAAAAGATGCGGCTGAAATGCGTGAGCTTAAAATGGCACATGTTCCAGAAGATCGACATAAGATGGGCCTAGTAACCGGTTTTGAAGCTTATGAAGCCGCTGTACTCGGTTATCACAATTCTAAAACCTATAACGGTAAAATTCTCATGCACCGCAAGGTCATGATTGATGAATGCAGCGAGCGAATGGCTGCTTGGGATGTTCGTCCACCAAATCCGCATTTGAAAACCGCGAATTTTTCTGGCGGGAATCAGCAAAAGATCGTTATTGCTCGTGAAGTTGAGCAGAACCCAGATATTCTTTTGATCGGTCAACCGACACGCGGTGTCGATATTGGGGCGATTGAAAATATACACGAACAGATTGTGAAACTAAGGGACTCAGGCAAAGCTATTTTGTTGGTTTCTGTTGAATTGGATGAAATTATGGCACTGAGTGATCGCATTTTAGTGATGTTTGATGGTGCGATTGTGGGCGAGCTTGATGCAAAAGACGCTGACGAACGAACTTTGGGATTAATGATGGCGAATGCTCACAACGAAGAAGAGGTGTCCGCATGAGTCAGGCGAAAGTTCCTGCTTGGGTAAACATAGCTCTTATCCCTATCCTTAATATTACGCTCGCCTTTGTGGTTTCTGGTTTGGTGATTTTAGCCATCGGTGAAAACCCGCTCGAAGCCGCAGGTTATTTGATATACGGCGCTTTTGGTTACGATGAAGGGGTTGGCTATACTCTGTATTATGCGACAAACCTTATCTTTACCGGTTTGGCTGTATCGGTTGCTTTTAAAGGCGGCTTATTCAATATCGGTGGTGAAGGCCAAGCGTATATTGGGGGGTTGGGTGTTGGTTTAGTGTGTTTGTCCCTAGACAAAACCATGCCTTTTTATGTTATTGCACCTTTGGCGATTATTGGTGCGGGCGTTTTTGGTGCCGCTTGGGCGTATATTCCGGCGTATTTACAAGCGCGTCGTGGCAGCCACATCGTTATCACTACCATCATGTTTAACTTCATAGCCTCTTCTTTGATGGTTTACCTCATCGTAAACTGGTTAAAAGAAGACGGCCGTATGGCTCCGAATAGCCGCACGTTTGATGAAAATGCGTGGCTACCTTACCTGCATGAGTTTTTGTCGCCATTGGGTATTGAAATAGGTGATTCGCCGCTTAACTTTGCTTTTGTGATTGCTTTGATCTGTTGTGTGCTTGTTTGGGCATTGCTCTGGCATACGCGCTGGGGTTATCAGTTACGTACGTTGGGAACCAACCCTACAGCGGCGCGCTACGCCGGTATCGATACCGCTAAAGTGACCATTTGGGCGATGCTCATTTCTGGTGGTTTGGCGGGCTTTGTTGGCATCAACGAAATCATGGGTGTAAATCACAGTTTGTTGCTTAACTTCACTGCGGGTTATGGTTTTGCGGGCATTGCCGTTTCTTTGATGGGACGTAATCATCCGGTTGGTATCATTCTGGCCGCCATACTGTTTGGTGCCTTGTATCAAGGCGGGGCAGAGTTAGCGTTTGAAATTCCGACGATCACACCTGAAATCGTAGTCGTTATTCAAGGTTTGGTTATTTTATTCTCTGGTGCGCTTGAACACATGTTTAAAGATCGTATCGAAGGCTTTTTTATTCGCAGAGCGGTAGCGTAGGGGAAAAATATGTTTGAAACATTGATACTTATGTTAGACGCCACCATGCGGGTGTCTACTCCTTTGATTTTTGCTGCGTTAGCGGGTTTGTATTCCGAGCGAGCTGGCATTGTTGATATCGGCTTAGAAGGTAAAATTCTAGGCAGTGCTTTTGCTGCAGCGGCGGGAGCGGCGGTATTTGGATCGGCTTGGATCGGTTTGTGTTTTGGTATTATGGCGTCTGTGTCATTGGCGATGGTTCATGGTTTTGCGTGTATTACACACCGAGGCGATCATATCGTCTCAGGCGTGGCGATTAATACTATAGTGGCAGGGCTAACTGTAACCTTATCGATGGATTGGTTCGGTATGGGTGGCCAAACACCGACATTGTCTGGAGACTCGCGCTTTTTATCCATTACCTTACCTTTTGCTGATGCTTTGGCTGATGTGCCTGTGATTGGTCTTATCTATTCCGAATTACTCAGCGGTCATAATATTTTGGTGTATCTGGCTTTTGCGATGGTGCCTGTGACCTATTGGGCAATTTACAAGACACGTTTTGGTTTACGTCTTCGCGCCGTGGGAGAGAACCCACATGCGGTGGATACAGCAGGTATTTCGGTGGCCTTCATTCGTTATCGTGCCCTGATTATTTGTGGCATCTTGTGTGGCATCGCCGGAGCGTATTTATCAACGGCTCATAATGCCGGTTTCTTGAAAGACATGAGCGCAGGTAAAGGTTATATGGCACTGGCGGCGTTGATTTTCGGTAAGTGGCGCCCTGTTCCAGTGTTGCTTGCTTGTTTGTTGTTTGGCTTCTTAGACGCCGTTGCTATTCGTATGCAAGGGGTTGTGATTCCTGGTATTGGCGAAGTGCCGGTACAGGCAATCGAAGTATTACCGTATGTATTAACCGTATTGTTATTGGCGGGTTTCATCGGCAAAGCCATTGGGCCAAAAGCCATAGGGCGCCCCTATGTGAAAGAGCGAGCCTAATATGTCTAATGTAGAGCAAAGTGAAAAACTGATTGAACTGGCCAAAAATGCGATGAGTAAGGCCTATGTGCCTTACTCTCATTTTCATGTTGGCGCTGCGATTTTAACCACGAGTGGTAAGCTCTACTCTGGTTGTAACGTAGAAAATGCCGCGTATCCAGAAGGGACTTGTGCTGAAGCTGGTGCGATTGCGTCTATGGTTCTTGATGGCGAAACGCAAATCAAAGACATTTATGTGATAGGTCACGGCGATGCTTTGGTAACGCCTTGTGGTGGTTGTCGTCAAAAAATCCGCGAGTTTTCTTCAGTAGATACCATGATTCATATTTGTGGTGCGCAAGGTGTACGCAAAACCCTCTCAATGGAAGCATTGTTACCGTTTTCGTTTGGGCCTGAAAACCTTAAACAGTAAAAAAGAGACAATAAAGCAGAAAGCCAGCTAAGCGTTGATGCTCTTATCAAAAAACCACGTCTAACGTGGTTTTTTTGTTTTTGTGTACTTTCCATTGACAGAAACAAGACAGTGATAGGGTCGATAAGCAAACATGTAATCGAGTAATATGATCCTTTGTAATTAAGACGATCAAAAGGAAAAGAAAATACGATGCGAAAAATCAGTATCTTGTGTTGGGTTATGTTGTCGCTTGTTTTGACGGCTTGTGCGAGTGGTCCTATTAGTCGAGCAGACTCGGTGGGCTTTGAAGAAAGCGGCGAAGCCAGTTATTACGCAATGAAATATCAAGGCCGAAAAACCGCTAGCGGTGAATTGTTCGATCAAAAAGCCATGACGGCCGCCCATAAACGTTTGCCATTTGGTTCCAAGGTAAAAGTGACGAACGTCGCGAATGGTAAGAGCGTTGTCGTGCGGGTTAATGACCGTGGGCCGTTCGTGAGAGGTCGTATTATCGACTTGAGTAAATCGGCATTTCAGCGTATCGGCAATACTCGTTCAGGCGTTATTAAGGTTGAAATCGAAGTTTTACGTTGAGACCTTTACACAACGACTTCGCTCGTGACATTGTGAAAAAGGTCTCTGTTCTATTATTAGGAAGCTTCTCGGCATTGGTCTAGTAGCGTCGGAGTGAGTTTGATGGTGGCGATCATTTGTCCGAAGTCATCCTCATCACGTTTGATGCTGAACCCAAGATGACGACAGAAATCGAGCATGCGTTTGTTTTCCGCCAAGACAATGCCTTTCATGACCCTAATGCCTTTGTCGGCGGCGACTTGAAACAGCTGTCGCATTAGATAAGAAGCCAGCCCTAGACCTTGGAACTCATCTCCCAGTACCACGGCGAACTCACAGCTCTGATCGTCAAAATTATCGATATATCGTGCTGTGCCAATCAGTACATCTTGCCCATCTCGATGAATGACCGCCAGTAGCGCCATTTCACGGTCGTAATCGATGTGCGACATACTGGACAGCATGCGCGGAGTCAGTTCTTCGATATTCGATATAAAGCGAAAATAACGTGTTTCATGGGACATGCTGCGAACGAAGTCTGCGAGTATTCCTGAATCCCGAGGTAACACCGGTCTCACGGTCGCGACGTCATTATTCTTTAACAAACGATCAGACACCCATTGCCTCGGATAAGGGTGAATCGCAAGGTGTTCATAACGTCGCCAATTTTGACAAGAGCGCAGATTGGCGGTGACATTCGCATACACACTGCCACTGTCGTGAATCCGCACATCAGCCAATTCTAAATGTTCAATTTCTGGTAGCTCGCACACCATGGTCGATAAGTTACGCAGCAAACTTTCTAGTTCAAACGACGCTTCGCCGGGAAAAGCCCGCTGGATTAAGTCTTTGGCCAAGATGGTATTAAGCGGTGGTAAGGCGACGGCTTCGGCTTGTTTGTGTTGTTGAGCGCCTTCTAGCGATAAGCCAATGGCAGGGCCAAAGACGGCGTCCTGGAATACCCGTAAATGAACCGGTGCAGACAACTGATGAGAAGCCTGACGGCGAGAAATTAAGCGAATGTGGAACAACTCAAAAATCTCACGTAATTCATCGGCGTGTGGTGTGTGTTGGCCGCTTTTGAATAATTGATTCAGCATTTGAGTTGCTTCAGACACATCAATTTTAAAACGAAACGCATG
>CAXBGJ010000173.1:0-7470 GCA_963975045.1 uncultured Marinomonas sp.
CTTTGCTTGAAATTTAAACACTAATCGCTGAAGAAAGGCCTATGATGATGACAGGGTCAATGCACTGAACGAACGAATTCGTAAGAGAAAATGGTTACGATGGAAGTGAGGCGGTATGGAGTTTAAAGATTATTACAAGATTTTGGGTGTCGCTGAACAAGCCGATGCTTCCGCTATAAAAGCGAGTTATCGTAAGCTCGCTCGAAAATATCATCCTGATGTTAGTAAAGAAGACAATGCTGAACAGCAGTTCAAAGAAGTGGGCGAAGCCTATACCGTATTAAAAGATCCAGAAAAGCGCGCTGAATACGATTTATTACGTAAGCAAGGTACGCGTAGATCCGACGGCGGCTTTCAGCCACCGCCAGATTGGCAGTCTTCTCATGAGAATCATCAAGGATACAGTCACGCTAGCGATGGTGATTTTAGTGATTTTTTCGATTCGATTTTTGGTGCCAGTCGAGGAGGCTCTCGTCAGGCGGATGATTTTCGGCGCTCAGCGAGTCAGCGTGGGCGCGATTTACATTACAAAATCGCGTTGTTTCTTGAAGAGGCGTATCAAGGTTGTCAGCGACAAATATCATTACGAGTTGCCGAGCCAGACCAGAATGGTGTCGTAAAACAAAGAGACAAAACATTAAACGTAAAAATTCCCGCCGGCGTCACACAGGGTCAGCATATTCGTTTGGCTGGGCAGGGAGAACCAGGCATTGGTGGCGGCAAAGCGGGGGACTTACTGCTAGAAATTGAGTTTGCGCCGCACCCTTACTTTACGGTTGACGGCTCGGATATTTTATTGACCTTACCGGTTACTTGTTGGGAAGCCGCTTTAGGCGCGACCGTTGAAGTGCCAACTATTAACGGTAAAGTAAAATTGAAAATACCCAAAGCAGCCAATAGTGGTAACAAACTGCGTATCAAAGGCAAAGGCTTGATTAACAAAGGTGAAAAAACAACGGGCGATCAAATCGTGACCTTGCAAATCAGTTTGTCAAAAGTACACAGCAGTGAAGCCAACGCACTTTACCAACAACTTGCTGAGTGTGAATCTAACTTTAATCCACGCCACGTTTTCGAGAGGTAGATGATGTCCAAATCAGAGATAGTAGTGATTGATTCTCAGCATGAGCATGTGCTGTTTACCTTAGAAGAAGTTTGCGAGCGTTGTGGTACGCACACTCAGATGATTGTTGAAATGGTGGAATACGGCATTGTTGAACCAATCGAACAGCCTTTGCTCAATGACTGGTATTTTAATAGCCAAGCGTTAGTACGACTACAGCGCGCTCAACGACTAATGAATGGACTGAAATTGAATTTGTCTGGTGTCGCGTTGAGCTTAGAATTGCTTGATGAAATTGACGGTTTGCAACAGCACATTGCAGTGCTTAGACGTCAGTTGCCTTGATGCCAAGGCTCCTTTTGTTCACTTAGAGGATATTTTTAGATTTATGTTTCTGAGCAGCAGCAGATCGCTACGGGATTAATTTTATTGAATGCCGCGTTGCTTTTGGTCATTTACTTGCATATAGTTTGGCGCATATACCATTGAGACTCCTGTTCATGTCACCATTTGTTTTAAATAACGTCAGTCTTTCAGCGAGAAAACACGGTTTCGTGTGTTTGTTGCTGTTTGTGCTATCGCTATTTTCGATGGCAATGGCAACGAACAGTATGATGCTTTCGACTTCGAATATGATGCCTATGGAAGCGCATACCATGTCGGGAGAGTCAGTTCATGATATGTCTTCTGAAAGCGACGCTAGCTGTATGCCTTCCGTAGCGAGTGGCTGTAGTGGTTTATCATCTGATCATAATCATCAAAACTGCTTGGATAATCATTGCAGTAGTTTTTCTAGTTTGCTCGTCAGTTATCATTCAGATTCCGAAAACCTGTCTTTTGTTCACACGGCTATACCGTTTGAATCCTACGTTTCTACCTACCCTAATACACCCTATTTCCCTCCGATAATCATTTCTTAAATTCTCTGTTATTACTCATCGCTGTCATTCGCGTTGAGATTTTATGAATTTAAAAATGAGTACTCGAACCAATGGTCAAAAACAATCTTTTGGCATTCTGTCATGTGTTACAGAGTGTCTGTTGCCGTGAATTTTTAATCGGTAAAACGCATTATATTGCCTTTGTTTCTCTATTATCGTTATTGCCGTTTGTTGCGAATGCGGAAGCGTTAAGTCTTCAGCAAGCGGTTAACAAAGCCGTCACTCAAGATGATTGGTTGGTTTCCAGCCAGCAAAAAGAGCATGCCATTCGTGCGTTAAGCCAAGGCATGACGGCATTGCCTGATCCGAAAATCAATGTTGGCTTATTGAATATGCCAACCGATAGTTTTGATTTTAACCAAGAAGCGATGACGCAATTTAACGTGTCGGTATCGCAAATGTTTCCGGCGGGCGATACCTTGCGTTTAGCGGGGGAAAAGTACGCCGCGCAAGGTGATCAAATGCCATTGATGCGAGACAATCGTCGCGCGATGTTAGCAATGGAAGTGTCGAATCTCTGGCTAACGGCATACAGCTACGAAGAGAGCATCAAGCTCGTTAAGCAAAATAGAACCTTGTTCGAACAACTTCATGAAGTTGTGGAAAGTGGTTATAGTTCGGCATATGGGCGAGCCAAACAGCAAGATTTAGTGCGCTCTGAATTGGAGTTGATTAAGTTAGATCATCGCCTTACGCAGCTTCGCCAAGCGAAAGAAAATTCACTGCAAAAACTGTCTCAATATATTCTTCCGGTAATGACTGATCGAAACGTATCAGATCAAGACATCACGTTGAAAACAACGGGTGAACCCATCTTGATAACCTCGTCGAATACTCTTGCATCGGATTCATTAGCGGCTCGTTTGAGCCAGCATCCATTGGTTCGCATCGTAGACGTTCAATCCCATACCGCGCAGATAGACAAAGCGATTGCCGAGCAAAAGTACAAACCAGAATGGGGCGTTACCTTGGGTTACGGTTATCGCGGCGATGATCCAAGTGGCAAGGACCGAGCTGATCTGGCGTCGATTGCCGTGAGTGTCAGCGTGCCAATCTTTTCGTCTCGTCGACAAGATGCTCAGGTGAAAGCCGCGTCCTTGCAAGTGGAATCCTTTCTTTCTGAAAAGCAATTGGTGCTGAATGAACTCATGGCCAAATATCGTGTTCTGACGTCTGATATCCGTCTGTTGGATCAACGCATCCGTCTTTATCAAACCAAGTTACTTCCTAGTTACAGAGAAAGCGCGCAAGCCATGTTGAATGCGTATACCAGCAATGATGGTGGTTTTTCGGATGTGGTTCAGGCGCGTATCACGACGCTGAATGCGCACATTGAATTGTTGACTATTCGCATCGAGCGCTTTAAGCGTTTAGCAGAATTGAATTATGTGATGACACAAGGTGAAGAGGTGAAGCTCAAATGAAAGTAATCGGATATATCGGTGTATTTGTATTAGGTGGTGTTCTTTCGGTTGCGGGTTATCACTTTGGTCTTCAAGCATTCAATACACTGAATGGCGAAATGAACTCAGGCACGACTAACGCGATGGCGAAAGATGAAAAATCGCCCTTGTACTGGGTGGCACCAATGGACCCAAATTATCGCCGCGACAAACCAGGTCAATCACCAATGGGCATGGACCTTATCCCTTTTTATGGAGCAGCTCAGGGTTCTGACAATAGCAGCGTTGGCACGGTAAGTATCTCGCCTGAAGTGGTTAACAACCTTGGCGTGCGAACAGGAAAAGTGTTTGAAGGCATGCTGAAACCAGACATTCGAACCGTGGGTTATTTGGCTTACAACGAAGACAAGATTGTTCATATTCATCCTCGTGTGGAAGGCTGGATCGAAAAGAGCTTTGTTAAATTCAATGGTGACTCGGTTGAAAAAGGTCAGCCTTTGTTCGATTTGTATTCGCCGACCTTGGTGAATGCGCAGGAAGAATTTGTCTTTGCGTTAGCGCGAAAAGACAAGCGTATGATCAACGCGGGTGAAGAGAGGCTAAAAGCCTTACAGGTGCCGAACGACTTCATCCAAGCGTTAAGAGCGAAGCGTAAAGTATCTCAAACGGTGCGATTCTTTGCGCCACAAAGTGGTGTGATTGACAACCTTGGAATTCAAGATGGTTTCTACATTAAGCCGGGCACAACCTTGATGTCGATCGCCGATCTGAGTGAAGTGTGGTTGGATGCCGAAGTGTTTGAGCGTCAGGCTCACCGAGTCGTTGTTGGTCAAAATATTGAGGCCACTATGGATTTTCTCCCCGGTAAAGCCTTCACCAGTAAAGTGGATTTTATATATCCGACCTTGAATGCCAAAAACCGCACCTTACGTGTTCGCATTCGTTTGGATAACCCAGATCAATTATTGAAACCAGATATGTTTGCCCATGTGCGTATTGAGACCACAGAACCGGGTCAAAAACGATTAATTCCAAAAGAAGCCTTGATTCGTGGTGGCGAGCAAAATCGTGTGGTACTGGCACTAGGTAAAGGGCGTTATAAATCGATTGCGGTAGAAGTCGGCGCATTCGGCGATGATTATGTGGAAATCTTAGACGGCTTAGTATTGGGCGATGACGTGGTGACGTCAGCGCAGTTCTTGTTGGATTCTGAGTCCAGTAAAAGCTCCGATTTCAAGCGCATGAATGCAGACAGTAACCAGACGGCAATGTCTGCCAGTGCTTTGTCTGTCAGTGACATGTCGGACAATAAAATGTCAGACCAAGCAGAGCCAGTAGCAAAACCCGCCAACAATCTTTGGGTGGCCGCACGAATTAATCGTATTGATGCGACAACACGCATGGTGAATGTGAATCACGAAGCGATTTCAGATTGGAATTGGCCGAAAATGACGATGGACTTCGCATTAGCGGATTGGTTGGAACTGGATGAATTACCGATTGGTAAAAACATTCAGCTTGAGATTACCCGTGAAAGTAGCACCAAGTTTGCTGTTACTGACTTTTTTGATGCTGACGCTAAGTAGGGGAATATCATGATTGAAGCGATTATCCGCTGGTCTATTCATAATCGGCTTATGGTGCTATTGGCCAGTATTATTCTCGTTGGCGCCGGTTTGTATTCCTTAAAGAATACGCCTGTTGATGCGATTCCTGACTTGTCAGATGTTCAAGTCATCATTAAAACCAGCTATCCAGGACAAGCGCCGCAAGTGGTGGAAGACCAAGTGACGTATCCAATGACGACGGCGATGTTGTCTGTACCGGGTGCTCAAACGGTACGTGGTTATTCGTTCTTTGGGGATTCTTATGTCTATGTGATTTTTGATGAAGACACCGACATGTATTGGGCGCGAAGCCGAGTGTTGGAGTATTTAAGCCAGGTTGCGCCGTCCTTACCGAGCAACGCGAGGGCACAACTGGGGCCAGATGCAACAGGCGTTGGCTGGGTGTATTTGTACGCCTTGGTGGATAAAACCGGTCAAAACGATTTGAGCCAATTGCGTTCACTGCAAGACTGGTTCTTGAAGTATGAATTGCAGACGGTGCCTGGGGTGTCTGAAGTGGCGCCGATTGGCGGTATGGTTAAACAGTATCAAGTGAGTGTTAACCCCGATAAATTACGCGCGCTGAATATGCCACTGAGCCATATTCAAAATGCGATTAAACGCGGTAACCAAGAAGTTGGCGCGTCGGTCATTGAAATGGCAGAAGCCGAATACATGATTCGAGCGTCTGGCTATATTCAGAGTGTCGAAGACATTGAAATGATTCCGCTTGGCGTCAGTGAAAGCGGTACACCACTGACGATCAAGGATGTGGCTGAGGTGGGTATTGGCCCACAAATGCGGCGTGGTTTGGCTGAGCTAAACGGAGAAGGCGAAGTGGTTGGTGGCGTGGTTGTCATGCGTTTTGGTGAAAATGCCCAAAAAACCATTGAAGGCGTCAAAGCAAAACTGGAAACACTTAAATCCAGTCTGCCAAAAGGGGTTGAAGTCGTTACCGTCTATGATCGCTCTGGATTGATTGATCGTGCGGTTGAGAATTTATGGACGAAGCTGCTGGAAGAATTCCTTGTGGTGGCGCTTGTCTGCATCGTATTTCTATTTCATGTGCGTTCTTCTCTAGTGGCGATTATCAGTTTGCCGGTTGGTATTTTGACGGCTTTCATTGTCATGCATTGGCAAGGTATCAATGCCAACATTATGTCGCTTGGTGGTATTGCGATTGCCATTGGCGCCATGATCGACGGCGCCATCGTGATGATTGAAAATCTTCATAAGCACATGGAAAAAGTCGAAATGACCAAGGAAAACCGCTGGCAAATTGTCACCACTGCGGCGACTGAAGTTGGGCCAGCTTTATTTTTTAGCTTGTTGATCATCACCGTCAGTTTTGTCCCTGTGTTCACCTTGGAGTCTCAAGAAGGTCGAATGTTTGGCCCCTTGGCGTATACCAAAACCTACGCTATGGCGGCGTCAGCAGCACTGGCGATTACACTTGTTCCGGTTTTAATGGGCTATTTTGTACGCGGTAAGGTGTTGTCTGAGCATAAAAATCCGATCAATCGAGCCTTAGTTGCGATCTATATGCCGGCGTTAAAAACGGTGTTGAGTTTTCCGAAAACAACGATTGTGGTGGCGATTGCTATTTTTGCTATTGGGATGTGGCCTCTTAACAAGCTGGGCAGTGAGTTTATTCCCAGCTTAGACGAAGGCGACTTAATGTATATGCCAACGGCTTATCCAGGGATATCCATTGGGCAAGCACGTCAAGTATTGCAACAAACCAATAAGTTGATAGCAACCGTCCCTGAGGTAAAAACGGTCTTTGGTAAAGTGGGTCGTGCGGAAACGGCAACCGATCCTGCACCGCTGACCATGATAGAAAGCTTCATACAATTTAAGCCTAAGTCTGAGTGGCGAGATGGCATGACAAGCGACAAGCTAAAACAAGAATTAGATCAGTTAATCAAGATTCCGGGCATTACAAATGCATGGGTTATGCCGATAAAAACGCGTATCGATATGTTGGCAACCGGCATTAAAACGCCAGTGGGGATTAAGGTTGCTGGGCCTGATCTAAAGGTCATTCAAAACATCGGTTTGCAGTTAGAGAAAATCTTGAAACCAGTCGAAGGCACCGCATCGGTTTATTCTGAACGCGTGGCAGGTGGTCGTTATGTCAACATTGATATCGATCGAGCAAAAGCCTCCCGCTATGGGATGAACATTCAAGATGTACAAGAGCTGATCTCGTCTGCGGTGGGTGGCATGAATGTCACCAATACCATTGAAGGGCTGGAGCGCTATCCGATTAACGTGCGTTATCCGCAGGAATATCGAGATTCACCCGAACAGTTAGCCCTTTTGCCGATTGTGACGCCGAATGGTTTACGAATCGCTCTGGGAGATATTGCGGATGTGTATGTGGAAGAAGGCCCGCCGGGGCTAAAAAGTGAAAACGCCCGTTTGAATGGCTGGACCTTTGTGGACATTGAAGG
>CAXBGJ010000174.1:0-7461 GCA_963975045.1 uncultured Marinomonas sp.
GCTCACCACACGGCACAGGCGTTTTTCCCCGCGTAGTTTTTCGGCCGCTCTAGTTGTGTATTTAGCGATCGCTTCGCGTAGTTCTTGTTTGTCTGTCACCTTATGACCAAATGACCGACTGCAAATAATCTGTTGTTTCGTTGGCCTGACGCATTCCAAATCCAAGCAGGACACCCCATTCAACTCTCGAATGGTTCGCTCCATCACCACAGAAAACTCACTTCGAATGGTTTTCGGATCGGCATTGGCAAGATCCAGCGCCGTATGAATGCCCCTCGATCGTAACTTCTCCGTGGTTCGACGGCCAACGCCCCACACGTCACTCACATCAACCAACGCCAGCAAGCGTTTTTGCCGATCGGGATCCATCAAATCCACCACCGACCCTGTCGCCGGATACTTCTTCGCCGCATTATTAGCCAACTTTGCCAGCGTCTTCGTTGGCGCAATGCCCACGCCCACCGTAATGCCTGTCCATTGATCCACCTTCGCCTTCACCTTCTTACCAAAGGTCAGCAAATCCACCGCATGATCAACGCCGGTTAAATCCATGAACGCCTCATCGATGGAATACACTTCCACCCGTGGCGCCTCTTCTTCTAAAATCGTCATCACGCGATTCGACAAATCCGCATACAGGGCATAATTCGACGAAAAGCACACAATGCCGTGCTTTCTTATCTCGTCCTGAACCTGAAACAGCGGCACGCCCATTTTCAGCCCCAGCGCCTTTGCCTCTTTGGATCGAGCCACCACACAGCCGTCGTTATTCGACAACACCACCACCGGCGTGCGTTTCAAATCTGGCCGAAACAACTTCTCACAACTGGCGTAAAAATTATTGCAATCAACGAGCGCAAAGACCGTCTTCATCAACCGCGCTCGTACTTACGAACCACGCCCGTGACCACACCGAAAATTTCCAGCTCAGACTCCTCGGTAATATGAATGGCTTTATAGGCTTTGTTCTTCGGGCGAAGCAACACATTGGGCTTAAGCTCTAAAGTTTTTACCGTCATTTCCCCATGAATGCAGGCGATCACAATGTCCCCATGGCGCGCGGTTAACGAACGATCGACCACCAACACATCACCCGAATGAATGCCCGCATCGATCATCGAATCCCCCTGAGCGCGCACGTAAAACGTCGCCGCTGGGTGAGCCACACAAAACTCATTTAAGTCTAACGATTTCTCAACAAAGTCCTGAGCAGGCGAAGGAAACCCCGCCGACACGGAATCCACATACAAAGGGGTTCGCACACTATTGGCCGCGATAAACGCTGCCGACTCTGATACACCAAGATAAGTCACACGCATAACAAACACCAAAATACTGTATGGATATACAGTATAGTTTTAAGCAGCGTGAATGACCAAGTGAATTTTTGTAAGAGGAAGAATCTCCGTTTTTCCGACCAAAAATGAGGCAGGATTTCAGGAATGACGATCGTTAGGGTAAAGTAGCGAGATCAACTATTTATTCACGGAAGACGCCATGTTCAAGACAGCCAAGAACACCTTAAAAAACGCCGCCAAAGACCAAGTCGAATTTTTCCTAGTGCTACTCACAGGCGTGTTTGTAGGGTCGATTTTTACTTTGGCTTACGTCAAATATGATGTAAAAACCACGCTGTCTTTTGCTGACATAGGTGGAATGCTGGCGGGTGCTGGCACAGTTGGGCTTTTATGTGTAGCAATCAAAACAGCTAGGAGCTGGCGTGAACAACTACATGAATCAGCCAAAAGGGATAGTCTCGATAAATTTTACGAAACATCCTTACAAGTTCAAAACTCACTAATTCAACTTATCGTCGCCCTTAAAGGTGCCAAAGAATCCAGTATAAAGTCTCCAGGAACAGAGCTTGAAGATACAAAGCATCGCAACTTGGAAATAACTCGTTTAGAGCAAATGAAAACTCGTCAGATACAACATCTTGCAGCTATGAGGTTATTTGTCCACTGGAATGGCCTTGAGATTAAAGGTGCCACACCAGTAGACTTTATAGAATACGCAGATCAAATCGAGCTTTTATTTACAGAGCATTCACCAGAAGAAGGATTTAGAATAGCCATAACTGCCATATCAGACTTAGAAAAACTTTTACTTCATGCCTATAGTAAATACGGAAATACATTAGTAGTTAAACCCTCGACATAAGCAAAACAATCAACCTTCCCCGAAGTGTCGGCCTGTGGCGTTTTTGACGCGTTCGATGGTTTGGTCGAAGGCGCGGATCACTTGCAGGTTGAACTTGGGGCTGATCCACATGGCGTAAGCGTAAACCAGTTCTTTGCACACCCAAGTGCCTTGATTGACTCCACCTCTATGAGCTTTTGCACCGATGCCCATTTCCGAACAACGGTCAAAGTTTTGACCGTCTCTTGAAGTTGCAATCTCGTTAAGGTGGTGGGTCTAAATTCAGGTTAAGGCTAACATCTATAGGAACGGCCTAGCCGAAGTTAGCCCAAACAAAGATCCACTATAACAGGCGGGCTCCGGCCACAAAAAAACACGCGGTGCGTGCTTTAGGCCTCTACGGTTAAACGAGGTTTTAATCTCGGCACTGGGTTTTGCCAGTGCAGGGAAATAAGGATACTAAATTAAACTGTTGACCAGTCTGTTATAAAAAACTATGATTTTTATACGGAATTTCGTATAACTCGCGAAGTTTTTAAGTCCAAACGAATTTATAGAGCACACATTATGGAAAAATTACAATATACGAATATTTTTGATGTGATTGTCGATGATCCAGCAGAAACGGCTGACCTCGAATTCCGTGCAGATATGATGCTTGTTCTTAGAAACTACTTCCAATCAAAAGGCTGGAAGCAAGCGGATATAATGGCTAAATTGGGCATCACTCAGCCTAGAGTCAGCGAGCTAACAAGAGGCAAAGTAGATAAATTTTCTTCCGATAAGCTCATTGGTTTTCTTGCAAAAGTTGGCTACACGATCAAACCAAGGCTTAAACTACAAGATAATCATGCACCCATTTTCGAGTGCACAACACGATCAGTAAACGATGCATAATCCAATTAAAAAAGAGAGCGTTATAACCTCTCTTTTTTAACAATATCCATCATATCCTTGTAACGTTGCTTAGCGGTATTCATGGCTTTTTTATCGACGCCGTTTGTCGTTTTCACAAAAGAATGGAGCAAAAAAATAGTGTCTCCAAATTTTGCACAATAAACGGACCGAAAGCGTCAAGTGGATAATGAATCGCATTGGCCGTAACGATTTAGCGGCATAAAATCTCAATGTAAAAACAAGAAATCACGAAAAAAAGATGTAGAAATACTCAGAAATAAAATAGTGTTTAAAGGAAGTTTGTAATTCTTTTTTTGGGAGGGGGAATAGAGATTAAGGTGGCACCTCTACCAGCCGCACCTCGGCACACAAGTCCACCGTTGTGGCTGCTTCCTTCCGGATCTGACCAGGTTCACGGTTTATCGTTGCGAGGGGACCAGCAGAGACACCATAAAGGAGGCTTGTTGACCTTGGGGCGAAATTATACGCATCAAAATTGAAATATCAACCGCCTTTCTTGCGTATTTTCAAATACTTAAAAAAATGCCTCTATTTCATCGCTCTACTGCTTTCTTCCTACGTTACAACGCTCTGTATCGACTTATTTATTTACGGTAAGATACGCGCCATGAAGCATTGAGGAGTCGCACGTTGAAGCTATTTGTAAAAAACCTTACCCATGTAGATTTGTCGTATTTCGACACAGAACGTGGTTTGTTGGGTGAAAGCTGGCAAACGGACATCGTTCTGACCGGTAAGTTAAATGACGAAAGCATGATTTGCGATTTTAGTATTGTTAAAAAGTACATCAAAAAATGGTTAGATGATCATATCGATCACATGCTGGCCATTCCTGCTGAGCATATAGGGTCGTCTTTAACCAAGCTAACCAATGATCGCGTTTCGTTTCGTTTTGATCATAGTAAAGAAAACCCAGACGATAACCGCCGTTTTCAATGTGACGCGCCAGCTCAAGCTATTTGTGTTTTGCCAATGGCGGAGATTACGCCTGATGCTGCCGCAAAGTGGGTCGAATCGCAGATATTGAACTTGTTACCAGCGGAACTCGAAGCGGTCAGTGTGCGTTTCTCACCAGAAAAAATTGACGGTGCAGAATACCAATATAGCCACGGTTTAAAAAAGCACGATGGTAATTGCCAGCGCATTGCCCACGGCCATCGTTCTACGGTTGGTATATACGCCGATGGCATTCGTAATGACACCATGGAAAAAGACTGGGCAAATCGCTGGAAAGACATTTATTTAGGCACACAAGAAGACTTAGACAAGTTCATTGAAGAAGACGGCCGTCGTTACCATTGTTTCAGCTACACCAGTCAGCAAGGGTTATTTGAGCTCATGATAGACAGCAATCAGGTATACATGTTGGATTGCGATACTACGGTGGAATCACTTTCTGCTCATATTGCAAACGTATTGGCGCAAGAAAACCCAGGCACACACATCGAAGCTCATGCCTTTGAAGGTATCGGCAAAGGGGCGATCTCAGATCATAAGGTGTCTCTTTAAAAAGGCACTCTTTTAAAAGGCACTATTAAAAAAGTACTCTTTAGAAAAGGTGCTTTCTACAGAAGGTAACAACATGAGTTTAAAAGAATACGAAAACCTCGCCCTTGGCGACAAACTGTCGCTAGACACGGTACTAGCGAATTTAAAAACAGACGATCATGGTTTGATCGCCGCCATTGCGCAGCAACACGATACTGGCGAAGTATTAATGCTGGCTTACATGAATGAAAAATCGATTCGCGAAACATTGGAAACAGGACAAGTCTGTTACTGGTCTCGCTCTCGTCAAACATACTGGCGCAAGGGTGAAAGCTCTGGTCATCGCCAGACGTTGGTGTCTATGTCATTTGACTGTGACGGTGATTGCATCCTACTCAAAGTAAATCAGAAAGGTCCTGCATGTCATACGAATCGCCGTGATTGTTTCTTTTTTACAGTTGACGGCAACGACGTCGTAATCAGTTCAGCCCCCCTCCTTTGACAAGTAAGTCAAAAAACGCACATAAATGAAGCATTTTGAAGAAATACCACTATGCTTCTTTCTCCATTTCACGCTATCTTAATAAGCATCAGTTTTTATTGCACATTTCACTCTTCAACGAGCCAATGAAATTGTTCATTAAAACGCTGTTAACTGAACACTCTCAAAACAAATCAAAACTTTGCCAAATTCAGATTTAATAGTACACGTTACGCAGCCTAGTGAAAGGTGGCATTCCTAGAGCAAAGGAGCACAACGTGATTGGCATAAGTATTGCTGGAAAGAGATATCACCAAACATCGTTCATTCATTGGATTTAAACATGCTGAATTTTTCCGTACGAACAAAAATACTCTCACTCATCGCACTTTTTTCATTGGTTATAATTGGCATGAGCATAAGTTCTGCCCTTTCAAGTAAATCTGTTTCGTCTGAATTACAGAGCCTCTCATCGCAGAGCCTCCAATTAATGAAAAACCTAGAAAAAAGTCGTCAGTTATTACTTCAACAATCTGTCGAATTTGAGCGTGGTTTTTTCCAAGTGTCTATTGCAAAATCCATGGGCGGATACGGAACGGAGCAAATCGCAGAATCGGCTGAAAAATTTAAAACCTACACGGATGAGATGATCACTAGTATAGAAAATGTTAAAAGCATTCTTGGCACTATGCCAAAGAATGACGGTTTAAACAGTCTTTTTGAACAAATTACAGCCCTTGAAGAGCAGCAAGCGATTTTCCTAGAAGCCAGTACAGAAACTTACAGCTGGTGGGTGAAACTAAAAACAATGCAGGCCAGCAAAGCTCGACGTTTGGCTGATGCCAGCCTGATCAGCGTCAACGAGCAAATGGAAGTTATTATTGCTTCTATCGATGAATACAACACCACCGTTGCCGAAAATCAGAATAACAAACTAGATCAGACCATTTATGCCAGCGGCGTATTGGCGGCGGTATTAATTGCTATCGGCATTACGGTCAGCATCATTATTGTAAACGGTATATGCAAACCGCTTATTAAAGCCGTACGACGTGCAGAAGAAATTGCGTCAGGTGAGTTAGTTCAATCTAAAGTGGCCAGCACTCGTAAAGATGAAATTGGTATGTTAGAAACGGCAATGGACAAACTGGTTGTTCAACTTAGCAGTATTTTACACGATGTTTCTAAGTCCAGCGCCATGTTAACCAACGCGGCCAACGATCTAAACCGCATTACGGATGAATCATCCGACATGGTAGATCGTCAGCAAGAAGAAACAAACCAAATATCTCAAGCCATACAAGAAATACAGGCAACCTCCGTTCATGTGTCCGAATCTACGGCCGATGCAAGCCAAGCGGCTCATAGTGCAGAAACTGCCGCCAATGAAGGCACGGTCATCGTGACGAAAACCATCGGTAGTATTCAAGAACTGGCTGCAGAAATCGCCAGTGCGGCAACGACGATCAATGAGCTGCAATCCAATACCAAAGAGATCAGTAACTTTCTCAATGTTATTTTAGGCATAGCAGAGCAAACCAACCTACTCGCTCTAAACGCTGCCATTGAAGCCGCGCGCGCTGGTGAACAAGGACGAGGCTTTGCGGTCGTCGCGGACGAAGTACGCCATTTGGCTCAAAACACGCAAAACGCCACTCAGCAAATCGAGAAAATGATCATCCTCTTACAAAGCGGCACCACTTCCGCGGTAAAAGCCATGACATCAAGTCATCAGCGTTCTATCGATGCGGTGGAGCAAGTCAAACATGAAGAAATATCTCTGCAAAATATCAACCAATCCGTGTCTAAAATTCGCGACATGAATGATAGGATTTCAGCAACGGCAGAGGAGCAAGCATCCGTTACCGCTGAAGTGAGTCGTAATGTTACGAACATCACTGATATTACGTCCAAAACGACAAAATCCATACATTCCATTAGCCAATCAGCGGAACAATTGGCGGCGTTGGCCACTCAACTATCCGCTAAAATCAGTTATTTCAATGTCTAGTACTATCGAAAAAAATAGCGTTTTAAATTAAGATTGAAAGAGAAGTGAATCGCTTCTCTTTTTTCATTCTAGGAGAAATACATGTGTCGTTGGATGGCGTATCAAGGGGATGCCGTATACCTTGAGTCATTACTCTTTAAACAAGAGCATTCTTTAATACACCAAAGCTTAAGCGCAAGAAAATCAGAAGTCACCGTGAATGCCGACGGTTTTGGTTTGGGCTGGTACGATGAACGAGAAGAACCCGGCCTGTACCACGAAGTGTTACCAGCCTGGAGTGATAGTAATTTAAAAAGCCTCGCCAAGCACATTAGAAGCGGCTTGTTCTTTGCTCATGTTCGCTCTTCAACCGGTACAGAAACCAACCGTTCTAATTGCCATCCATTCAGTTACAAAAATTGGTTGTTCATGCACAACGGTCAAA
>CAXBGJ010000175.1:0-7453 GCA_963975045.1 uncultured Marinomonas sp.
GTTATTGATGCTTTGTTGCAGTAAAAGAAAATGTAGCCTGGCGGCGTCGTAACTTGCGCCATCTCATGGTGAAATGGAATTGTCTCAGAAGCAGGGGACTCATTGGCGGTCACGATACGGGAAGCCGTTACTTGAGTTCGGGGTGCAGCACCGCCAACGTAAGGCATGTTTTTGTAATCAGTTTGATCCAACATCTTTTCAAAAAGGTCAGACGAGCTCACAGGGAAGCCACGGAATAACACCGCACCATGCTTGATTAATAAACCATGTAATTCCGCTTTGTTATTTTGAACCCACTGCAAAAAACTCGTTTCATCTTGAGCCGTGCTTGCATTTTGAGGTGTTACTAATAACGGAAAATCCAACCCATTGACTTGTTTTTGTTCTTCTAGCTTGGAAATTATAACGCTCATGTTTGCTCCCATTTTAAAGATGGTTAGTTGGCAAAATCCTAGTCCTATTAAACAGAGACTAGGCTTAATCTGTAAATCACTCTAATTAGAATATTGAAATAAGTAAATCAATAGTGAATGAATTTATATTAAAAAAGTCCATAAATATCATAAGATATTGATTTTAATAGATTAAAAAATCTTTATTTGAATTTCATTCTCAAAAGGAAAAACCGTCATCTCGTAGTGTTACCGCTTGACCTGTTTGTGCTGAATGCTGTGCAGCAAGACCAATAACAACGGCTTTTAAACCATCTTCAACGGATACATCAACAGGTGATCCTTGCGTGATAGCGTTAAAAAACCCTAGGTGTTGGTAATAGGTTGAGCCATTGTGATCACCCGCTTCTAGCAATGTTTCATCAACTGGGATGTCGGCTTCAATGGGGCCTTTTGGATGACGAGGGCTTAACACTACTTTAGGAATAGGGGCCGGTCCTAAGGTTTTTTCTGGCCAAAAACGACCTGGACCAGGTACAAAGCATTCTATTTTGGCTTGTGGGCCAATGGCACATATTTCTTCTTGATAACGAGAACCTTCGGCAAACATATTAAGGTCAAGGCAAGCACGCTGACCACTGTTAAAATCGACGATGACATACGCGTTGTCGATAATATCAGGTGTTCTTCCATCATAAGTTTCATCAAGATGATTGTTGTTTTGTCCTGTGGAAGCATAAACACGCGTTACTTCAGATTGGGTTAATAGGCGCATTAGGTCAAAAAAATGACAGCATTTTTCGACTAGCGTACCGCCAGACTTTTCATTAAAGCGATTCCAGTCTTGTACTTTTTCAAGGAAAGGAAATCGATGTTCTCGGATGTTGAGCATTTTTAAAGGGCCAATGTCGCCAGATAGTATCTGCTTGCGAAACTGCGCGACAGGTGGCATGTAGCGATACTCCATCGCAACCCAAACCGGTGCTGGATGGTTGGCCGCGGCTTGCCTAACTTTTGCCACTTGGCTTAAATCGCTGACGACGGGTTTTTCAACTAAAATTGGCAACTTGGTTTGTTCAAATAATTGCAGCAATTGGTCTGCATGTTGATAATTTGGTGTGGTAATAACGAGAGCGTCAACCAAATTTGACGCGAGCATGGCTTCTAGTGAATCAAAAAAGCGGACATTTGGTACCAGTGCGGTACAACGTTGACGCATTTGTTCATCTGGTTCAGTGATGGCAACCACTTCTGCGCCTTCGATAAGAGCAATATTTCGCAGGTGTTCTTGGCCCATCATACCGCAGCCTAGCAAACCATAGCGCACAGACTTTTGCATTGTCGTAACCTCTTATTATTTTTGTTAATGATTGATTGTTGTGAATGTATGTCGGTCAATTGTTAGTGCCAACGAGCAAAGTAACGGCATTTACTTGGGTCGTACCAAGTCAAAGAAAACTCTTCTACTTTCCCTTCGTTTGACCAACTGCGTCGTTGTACTCGTGGTATGACTTGTTGTGGTTTAAGCCCTAATCGTTTAGTGACCCAATCTGGCGCCTCTAAACAATCAATTTCATCTTCAACTCGACTGATCCAAAAGGAAAAGTTTTCACGGTAGTGAAGGTAAAGTGATTCATGTAAATCTTTTAATTTTAATGATGTCGCATGTGAATGACGAAACCATATCTGTTCAACGGCCACCAGTTGACGGTTCAGATAACGGGATCGGTGAATGCACCAAAGTTGCTCTGACGTGTTATCAATTTTTAATTGTTCGAATACATAAGGGTTGTTATCTATTTCTAAGGAAAGTGTATCTGCTGTTGGTACGCCGCCACCGCCAAGGAGTTCTAAGTGAAAAAACTGATAGATGGCACGGCTACCAGACACTCTTTTTATGTAGGTGCCAGACCCTTGGCGGCGCTCTAATAATCCATCTTCTTCTAGTTTTGCTAACGCCTTACGTAGCGTGCCAATGGCAACACCTAATGTGGCCGCTAAACTGGACTCTACAGGCAGCCGCTCGCCTGGAAGCCAATGACCAGCGGCAATTTCTCTGTGTAATAACTCACCAATTTGAATATAAAGTGGTAACTGTTTTTTTGTTTTTTTATCAGTCACTTAGTTGCTCCGCTTTGAAAAATATACTGTCATTCTACAACTGAAGTGAGAGTAAGTAAGCTTATTATTGAGCGCTTTCATTAAGCAAAGGCGTGATCAATCTTTTTACCTTAGCGTGTAAGTGAAAGCCTGTTTAGTCGCGTATTTCTAAATAAAATCACTTAATGAAAAAACAATAAGTAAAATAAAGGAAAATTCATTCACTATTGATTTACATCAATAGAATACACTGATAATGTCAATATACAACTCTCTTTGGGTTTGCTCTTAACGCTTGGTTTAGTAGAAATAGTGAAAAGAGCGAAGACAGGATGAGGTACTTACAATAAAAATAAAAGCCGCTTTTTACGAACATAACCGGCTTAGCTATCAAAAATTTTGGAGACATGGAAAATGCAAATGGTTCAACTCAGTCAATCGGATGTCCAATTAAGCCGCCTTGTTTATGGTGTGTGGCGTCTAGCGGATGCCGCTAATTTGTCTACCGCTCATGTCAGAGAAAAAATTGACCTTTGTCTAGATCAAGGCATTACGAGTTTTGATCATGCCGATATTTATGGCGACTACGAATGCGAACGTCTTTTCGGTAAAGCGTTAGAACAGGATGCGAGCCTTCGCTCCAAAATGCAGTTAATTTCCAAGTGCGATATCGTCATTCCTTCAGATAAATTTCCACAACGACAAGTTAAGTATTACGACACCAGTGCGGTGTATATACAGAACAGTGTTGAGCAAAGCCTGAAAAACCTACACACAGATTATTTAGATTTGTTACTTATTCACCGTCCAGATCCTTTTATGGATGCGGCGGAAACAGGTAAGGCGCTTGATGCAATTATTGATTCTGGCAAAGTGCGTGCGGTGGGTATCTCTAACTTCGAAGTGTGGGATTGGCGTTTGTTGCAATCACACATGAAGCATCCATTGGTTGTGAATCAAATTGAAATGAGCTTGCTCAATCAAAGCGCTTTTACGAATGGTAACCTATCCGCCATTCAATTAGACGACTTGACGCCGATGGCATGGTCCCCTCTAGCGGGTGGCGCTTTGTTTCAACAGTCTGCTGAAACAGCAAGATTAGCGCCTATCTTTGATCGAATTTGCCAACAGCAGAATTGCTCAATTGATCAGGTAGCGGTGGCTTGGTTGTTGGCGCACCCTGCTAATATCTTGCCTATTGTTGGAACGAATCATCCTGATCGTATTAAAACCTTATCAAAGGCGATGGATATTCAACTAGATCGCGAAACATGGTTTGAATTACTTACTGCTGCCGCTGGGCATGAAGTGCCGTAGACGAGTAAAAGTGATCTTTACAAAAAGATAACGTGCTCTCTGAGAAAGCCTTTTGCACTGTTGTTGAACAGATCTGTTGTGTTCAGCATCTAGTGTAGGGGTGTTATAAAAATAAAAATAAGATTTATATGGAGCAAAAGATGATTGTTTTGCAAAAGATTGTTCACTATTTGGCCGCGCTAAATGAAGCAATTGGCCTTGTTGGGCGCCATATTGCTTGGGTGCTGGTTAGTGCCATGATCAGCGTCATTTTGTTACAGGTATTCTGTCGCTATGTCCTCAATAATGCATTACCTTGGCCAGAAGAAGTGGCTCGGGCGCTGATGATATGGATGATGGCGGTTGTCGCTGGTGAGGCTTACAGAAAAGGCTCTTTTGTTGCCATCGATATGTTGATATTTGCTCTTCCTGAACGCGCCTCTCGAATTTTAAAACTCCTGTTATTTATTTGCGCCGGAATCGTCCTTTATAAATTAGTGACTCTGGGAATAGATTTCTTTGAACGTGGCTTTCGCGCTAGAGCAGCAACGATCCATATTTCTAGAGCTTGGATTTATTTGGCCATGCCCGTCTGCTTCTTCACTATGCTGTTAGCCAATATAGAGCTTTGTTTGCGAGAAATTGGCTGTCTTTTAGGGGATAAGAAAGATTTTGAATTAAGCATCTCTGATGGACCGGCACCTGCTAGCGCAGAGTAATGCCCCATGCTTAATATGATACATAGATTCAAACAATAACAAGAGATACAAACTATGTTAGCGCTATTTTTACCTTTATTTTTAATTCTTTTATTGATTGGTATGCCGGTATTTTTTGCTATGTTGGCAGCTCCTGGTGTGCTTTTGTTTTCAACGGGTATGGAGCGTGACCTTTCCTTGTTGTTTAGAAATATCTACAACGGCATTGATTCTTTTCCCTTGATGGCGATCCCATTTTTCATGTTGGCGGGAGAGCTAATGAATAAGGGAGGAATTACGCTTAATTTGGTGAATTTCTCTCAATCTTTCATTGGCCATGTTCGTGGCGGCTTAGCTCACGTTAATATCTTATCGAGTATGTTGTTTGCTGGTATGTCTGGTTCGGCGGTAGCGGATACGTCCGCCATTGGCTCAATGATGATCCCAGCGATGGAAAAGAATGGTTATAGCCGTAAGTTTGCGGCTGCCATTACGGCGGCATCTTCAGTCATCGGTCCCATTATTCCTCCTTCTGGCATTATGATTATTTATGCTTACACCATGGAAGTGTCTGTGGCCGCTTTATTTGCCGCGGGAATAGTCCCTGGGATTTTGGTGGGCGTTTCACTGATGATTATGGTGGCGCTGATGGCTAAAAAGTACGACTTTCCTGTCGCTGGACCAAAGTCCAGTTGGAAAGAACGAGGCCATGCCACTCGACATGCTATCTTGCCTTTATTTGCGCCTGTAATCATTTTAGGTGGCATTATCGGCGGAATATTTACACCGACTGAAGCGTCTGCTGTCGCAACCGTATACGCGCTGATTATCAGTGTTTGGGTCATGAAAACCGTTACCTTGAAGGATCTACCAGGCATCTTTGTTAAAGGGGCAAAAGCGTCAGCGGTAGTGCTTCTTCTAGTTGGTTCGGCTATTGCGTTTAAAACGGTGGTAAGTCTTTCCCACAGTGCTGAAATACTGGCTGATTGGGTATTAACCATCAGTGAAAACCCATTGATTCTTCTGTTCTTGATTAACATCTTATTGTTTATCGTGGGTATGTTTCTTGATGCAGGTCCTGCCATTATTATCTTAGGCCCCATCTTAGGTCCTATCTTTATTAGCTTAGGCATAGACCCCGTTCATTTCGCTATTATTATGAGTGTGAATTTAACGGTAGGTTTAGCAACACCGCCAATGGGGCTGGTGCTATTTGTCGCCTCCAGTGTTTCTGGCGAACGTATCGAAGCCATTTCAAAAGCCATATTACCCTTCCTTGCCGTCGAGGTTGTGGTGATCTTTTTAATCACTTTTTTCCCCGCACTGTCCATGACCGTTCCTAGATTGTTAGGTTTGGTCGCAGGATAGTATTAATAATCAAAATGCAAAATGCAAAATAAAAATAACAAAAGAGGACGACTCAATGTTCATGAAAACCAAAATCAATAACGTGATTGCCGCTACATTAATTGGTGCTGGGGTACTGCTTAGTGGTGCTGTACAAGCCGCTGACTTTAATCTACGTGCCGTTGCCAACTCAAATGAAAATGACGAAGACTACGATGGATTGGTTGTTTTCAAAGACTTCATTGAGTCACATTCAAATGGCCGTATTGCCATGGATATCTACATGGGAACGCAGTTGTGCGGTAACGGTGTGGAATGTCTTGAGGCGTTAGAATATGGCTCAGTTGACGTTTATATTTCGACCACTGGTGGTGCGGCTTCCATGTACCCTTATGTACAAGTATTGGATTTGCCGTATTTATTACCAGATGATCGCGTGGCTGAAAGAGTGTTGGAAGGGGACTTTACCCGAGAACTACGTAAACAGATTTTAGCTGATTCAGGTAACAGTGTTCGTCTGATGACAATCGGTAATACGGGCGGCTGGCGTAACTTTGCTAATACAAAGCGTACTGTTAAAACACCAGCGGATTTGAATGGTTTGAAAATGCGTACTGTAGTTGCAGATTTACCTCAAGAGTTAGTGCGTGCCATGGGCGCAAGTCCAACGCCGATTCCTTGGGGTGATTTGTTTACGTCATTCCAAACCGGTGTTGTAGAAGGGTCTAAAAATGGTATCACTGACATCATGGGGATGAAGTTTACGGAAGCCGGTTTAAAATACCTGACGCTTGATGGGCATGCCTACATGTCTGCACTTTGGTATATGAATAACGACATGTTCATGGACATGCCTGAAGATTTACGTCGCGTAATGGTTGATGGATTTAGTGCCTTGCAACAAGCTACTTTTGCATCGCCAAAACGCAAGTCGATAAAAGCGTATCAAGATTTTGCCAATACCGGCGGCATACTTTATGTGCCAACTCCAGATGAAAAAGCGCAATTTAAAAAATCGGCAGAACCTGTTTACAGCTGGTTCAAGGGCAACATTCAAGATGGTGATAAGTGGTTTAACTTATTATCTGCATCCGCAGCGAAAGCGGAAAAAGAAATTGCAGCAGAATACGCTAAAGATTTGAAATAAATCTAAAGCGTTGTTTAATAAAAAAAAGAGGCCATTAGGCCTCTTTTTTTTGCTAAATGTTTTAGCTTCTGCATGAAAAAAATGAAATTTAAAAATGGCGTAGTCTCTTAATGCTTTACGTATATTTCATTCATCTTAATGACGTTGAGTCTTTTGTTTAAATCATCACGTCCCCAAGGCAATCTTACGGGTTTACCGACCAGCAATATTGCCTTTTGTCTTATAGGGAAGGTGAGGAGAGGAGAGTGTGCCATAATAGCGATATCATTGAGTGTTTAGGTGAAGTAATGGATTCGAAAATGTTGACAGTAGAATTGGATGGTGGGCTTTTCGAAGCAACTTGTGGTGAAAATCTCCTTGAGTCGTTGTTGTCTAAAGGTGCGTATGTTCGTCATGGCTGCCGTGCGGGGGCTTGCGGTGCATGTCGCTTGTACGATCAAACGAACTGTGAATCTATTTTATCCTGTCAAACG
>CAXBGJ010000176.1:0-7370 GCA_963975045.1 uncultured Marinomonas sp.
TTGTCAACATCACGCAATACAGGAACCACCAAACCTACCGGTGAATCTACTGCAATACCAATGTGGACATAGCCTTTCTGGACATAGCTTTCACCATCGGCCATCAGAGACACATTAAAGCTAGGGTTCGCGACCATCGCCTGAGCAACCGCTTTGATTAGGAAAGGAAGCGGCGTTAATTTAATGCCTTGCTTCTCCATTTCGCCTTTCAAGCCCTTACGGAAACCTTCAAGATCCGTAATATCAGCTTTATCAAACTGCGTCACTTGAGGCACAACAAGTGCGTTGCGAACCATGTTTTGCGCTGTTAGTCGCTGAATTTTACTCATCTTAACAACGTCGACATGACCGAATTTGCTAAAGTCTTGATCCGGTACCGTTGGTAAGCCAGAACCATTAGCAACACCAGGCGATGTCGATTCTGATTTTTGTACCGCTGCTTTAACATAAGCATGCAGATCTTCTTTCGTAATACGGCCACGAGGACCAGTAGCACGAACAAGCGTAAGACCTACACCCAATTCACGAGCAAGCATGCGAACCGCAGGTCCAGCATGAACTTTCGTTGATGGGGTAGACAAGACAGCGGATTGATCAACCGGTGCGGCCGTTTTAACAGCACTCGCTTGAGTTGAATCTGCAGCAGGCGCTGATTTTTTGGCTTGAGGCGCAGCTTCAGAAACAGAACCTTCAACCTCAAGCTCAAGAACAGGATGCCCTTCAGAAACCTTATCACCCACTTTGATCGAAACAGACTTAACTGTTCCAGACTTAGGCGCAGGGATTTCCATAGACGCTTTATCAGTTTCAAGAACGATAATTGAATCGCCTTCTGCAACCTTATCACCAGCCGAAACAGCAACCTCAATAACTTCAACACCTTCAGCGCCGCCGATATCAGGAACATTAACCGTTTCAACACCACCTGAAACAGATGGAGCGACGGCTGGCGCAGCCTCTTCTTTAGGTACTTCATCTTCCGTAACAGCAGAATCGCTAGACTCAGCCATTATCATCAGAACATCTGCACCTTCAGACACCGTATCGCCTACTTTAATAGATATTTTTCCAATTTTACCGGTAAACGGTGAAGGAATATCCATCGATGCTTTGTCAGTTTCCAATACAATTATAGAGTCACCCTCTTCAACCATATCGCCTTCTGCAACACAGACTTCAATAACTTCAACATCCGTTGCGCCACCAATATCTGGTACAGAAACTTTTTTCTCACTAGAAGCGGAAGGCGCTGAAGCAGGAGCTGCTTTGGCTTTTGGAGCCTCTGCAACGACTGGAGCATCTTCTTTCGCTTCAGGTACAGAGGCAGTCGCACCTTCAATCTCGATAACAAGAACGTCATCGCCTTCAGAGACCTTATCGCCCACTTTAACGGAAATACTTGTTACTTTACCAGCCATAGAGGATGGAACATCCATAGAGGCTTTATCTGTTTCTAATACAATTATAGATTGGTCAACTTCAACAGTATCGCCAACCTTAATACTGATCTCGATAACTTCGACATCAGTCGCACCACCAATATCCGGTACTCGAATGATTTCAGTACTCACAGAAATCTCCTTCGTCGTATAGACGCATCAAACTTAAAAACTTACCTGACTCAAGACACTCTTGAGTCAGGTACCTAGCTTGTTGGGTAATTAGCAAGTTACTGGGTTTGGCTTCTCTGGATCAAGACCAAACTTAGCAATCGCCCCACTAACTACAGATGCATCAATCACACCGTCTTTCGCCAGCGCGTTCAAAGCAGAAACAACGACCCAATAACGGTTAATTTCAAAGAAATGACGTAATTGTGCACGTGTATCACTGCGACCAAAACCATCCGTACCTAGCACATTGTACGTGCCTTTAATGAATGGACGGATTTGATCTGCGAACAATTTAATATGATCGGTAGATGCAATAACTGGACCTTTACCATCTAAGCAAGACTCGACGTATGACTGACGAGCTTCCTCTTCTGGATGAAGCATAGACCAACGACTTGCATCAAGACCTTCGCGACGCAATTCATTGAACGATGTTACGCTCCAAATATCAGAGTTTACACCAAAGTCGTTAAAGAGGATTTCTGCAGCGGCTTCCACTTCACGAAGAATGACACCAGAACCAAGTAATTGAACTTGTTTCTTATTGGCTTTCTTCTCATGAGATTTAAGCTTATACATCCCTTTAATGATGCCGTCCTCGATACCTTCAGGCATATCTTCGTGAGCGTAGTTTTCATTCATTACGGTTAGGTAATAGAAAACACTCTCTTTTTCCTGATACATACGACGTAAGCCATCTTGAACAATAACAGCCACTTCGTAAGAGTAAGTCGGATCATAAGATATGCAGTTAGGGATAAGACCAGCCTGAATATGGGAATGACCATCTTCATGCTGTAAGCCTTCGCCATTCAGCGTAGTACGACCTGCAGTCGCACCAATCAAGAAACCACGCGCCTGTGAATCACCGGCAGCCCAAGCTAAGTCACCAATACGCTGGAAACCGAACATTGAGTAATAGATGTAAACAGGAATCATTGGCAAAGCGCTGTTAGCATAAGACGTAGCCAATGCTAACCAGGCAGAAAATGCACCCGGCTCATTAATACCCTCTTGAAGGATTTGGCCATCAGAAGATTCTTTGTAATACATAATCTGAGTATGGTCATGAGGCGTATAACGCTGACCTTCAGATGAGTAAATACCTAGCTGACGGAACATACCTTCCATACCAAACGTACGCGCTTCATCTGCAACGATTGGAACAACACGTTTGCCGATTTTTTTATCTTTAACCATAACATTCAGTGCACGCACAAATGCCATAGTCGTAGAAATTTCACGTCCTTTTGTTCCCGCAATTTGAGCTTTGAAGGCTTCCAAAGAAGGTACTTCAAGCGCTTCGCAATCGTGGTTACGAATAGGGAAAGCACCATGCAATTCTTTACGACGAGAGCGCATGTATTGCATTTCTGGACTATCTTCAGCCGGTTTGTAATACGGTAAATCTTTTAGCTCTTCATCGCTGATAGGAATACCGAATTTATCACGGAACTGAGCAAGTGATTCTTCATCTAACTTCTTAGTTTGGTGCGCTGTATTTTGCGCTTCAGCCGCTTTAAACATGCCGTAACCTTTAACGGTTTGCGCCAAAATAACAGTCGGTTGACCTTTATGAGAAGTTGCTTCGGAATACGCTGCGTAAACTTTGTAAGGATCATGTCCGCCGCGATTAAGATTCATAATCTCATCGTCAGTCATGTCTTTAACCATTTCTAGCAACTCTGGATATTTGCCGAAGAAATGTTCACGAGTATAAGCACCACCATTTGCTTTGTAGTTCTGAAGTTCACCATCGCAAACCTCGTTCATACGTTTAACAAGCAAACCGTTATGATCTTTCGCGAAAAGAGGATCCCAATGACGACCCCATAAACACTTGACCACATTCCAGCCAGCGCCACGGAATACACCTTCAAGTTCCTGAACAATTTTACTGTTACCACGTACAGGGCCATCAAGACGCTGTAGGTTACAGTTGATCACGAAAATAAGGTTGTCTAGGTTTTCACGTCCAGCAAGCGCAATTGCACCTAAAGATTCAGGTTCGTCACACTCACCATCACCAAGGAACGCCCATACCTTACGATCACCTTGATCAATAAGACCACGACTATGCTGGTACTTCATTACATGTGCTTGATAGATAGCTTGTAATGGCCCAAGACCCATAGATACCGTTGGGAACTGCCAGTAATCAGGCATTAACCAAGGGTGTGGGTAAGAAGAGATACCTTTGCCATCTACTTCACGACGGAAGTTGTCTAGCTGCTCATCAGTCAAACGACCTTCAATGTATGAGCGAGCGTAAATACCTGGAGAGATATGGCCTTGGAAAAAAACCATATCAGCTTGTTGTTTACCGTCATTACCACGGAAAAAGTGGTTAAAGCCGATATCATAAAGCGTTGCCGCAGAAGAGAAGCTCGTAATGTGGCCACCAAGTGTTGAATCAACACGGTTTGCCTTCATTACCATAGCCAATGCGTTCCAACGAATTATAGAACGTATACGACGCTCCATAAATACATCACCCGGTAATGGCTTCTCATTTTCAGGAGCAATTGTATTCCGGTATGCCGTCGTGATAGACGAAGGCATTGATGTGCCAGCTTTTGAAGCTTCGTTCGATAAACGATTTAAAATGTATTGTGCGCGATCAGGACCTTCTTCGCGAAGGACAGACTCAAGCGCATCGACCCACTCTTTGGTTTCAATTGGATCAATGTCTTCGAGAATATGCTGCTCAGTCATCGTGTTAATAACTCCCGCTATTAGAACAGATACTAACCTACCAAGATCAATTATGTATTAATGTCTTAGAGGCTACTTAAACGAACCGTCGAACCCTATATAAATAGCTATATAAAGATCCAGCCGACCTAGGATAAAACGACACACTAGTTTACTTATGTTTAAAGCGTCGTTTTATACGTTCCAATGGCAACTCTTATTGTTTTTATATTCTGTCCATTGCATCGACCACTAAACTTTCTAGTCGGCTCGCTTCCAATTTGGGTTTGGTTCATCAAACCCAACATTAAGTTTTTACGTACAAATAGCGTTACTAAATGCACATAAAAATTCAAAACTACTTACTAAACTGCGTACGTAAAATGCACACTTAGCATAGAAAATTTACCTAAACCTTACATAATGTGAGGGTTAACTCACTGTAACAGGGTCTAATTTGGGCCTAAGATTAACACCTAATCAAGAGATCGCCTAGCCACCCACATAAAGATCGAAGCCTACAAGACACTTTTGAAGCTTTAAAATGCCATGATGCTTACCAAAAAACTGACAGTAATCCATGCCAACCCTCTAGAATACGATACACTCACATTGAGATTCACTGAATCTATGACCCGTATAAATATCGTGAATCCCATGTGTTTTTCAAAAAAAATCACAAAAACAAACCTAAAACAGCAACAACAAGCTAACAACCACCCCCAAAAACAAGTTTTGCAAACCATAACGTCAAGGTTATTACGCGGTGCAAACTGAGGCGATTGAAAAACAAAAGTAATGTCGCTCACAGTAAAGCTTATGCAAATCAAGGAATATAGAAAAAACAACACTGACGCAACATTAATATAACGCTACAATACTTATTTTATTATGTGGCAGATTAGGATAGTACATGACTCTTATGAGCGCTCTATTAACCGAGCACATTCAATCACAAGTTGCTTTTTCATTGGAAGAAGACATAGGTTCAGGCGACATCACTGCCCAACTCATTCCTGATGACCAAGAAATCACCGCCACTATTATAAGTCGCGAACATACTGTTTTATGCGGTCAAGCATGGGTGAATGAAGTATTTTCTCAGCTAGGAGGAAATGTATCCCTTGAGTGGAAAAATAATGAAGGCGACCTACTGGAACCCAATCATGTTTTCTTAACACTTAAAGGTCACGCCAGAACCATTTTAACGGGTGAAAGAACGGCATTAAACTTCTTACAAACCTTGTCTTACACTGCCAACATCACTCGCCAGTATTCGCAGATCGTAGAAAATACAAAACTTACTATTTTAGACACTCGTAAAACACTACCTGGAATGCGACAAGCTCAAAAGTATGCGGTAACAGTCGGTGGTGGGAAAAATCATCGTATGGGCTTATACGACGCATTTTTAATAAAAGAAAATCATATTATGGCCGCCGGCTCCATCGCCAATGCCGTTAGCATGGCGAAAACAATCGCCCCAGGCAAAACAATTGAAGTTGAAACAGAGAATCTCGAAGAAGTCGCTATGGCGGTTGATGCTGGCGCCGACATTATTATGCTGGATAACTTTTCATATGAAGACATGACCACTGCAGTTTCTCGCTTTCAAGGCCAAGTGAAGTTTGAAGCATCTGGAAATATGACCCAAGAGCAACTTTTGAAAGTAGCAGAAACGGGCGTTGACTTTGTCTCTATTGGCGCCTTAACGAAACACGTTCAAGCAATTGATCTGTCTTTGCGCGTATCTCAGGAAAAAATATGAAAGATAGTATCCTAGTCATTAATTGCGGAAGCTCTTCTTTAAAGTTTGCCATCTTGGCCGACGCAGGCCAGACAATACTGGTTGAAGGTATCGCCGACAGGTTGGGGTCAAGTGAAAGCAGCATTACCTTCAAATACCAAGAAAAAAAAAGCGTCATCATGCTTGATGAAGGTAGCCATAAGAACGCCGTTACCCAAGTCAAGCTATGGTTAAATGCTCACCCAGATATTGAAAACTCATTGGTGGGAATCGGCCATCGAGTGGTTCATGGCGGAGAAGCATTCACTAAGTCTGTATTGATCAATCAAGAGGTTATTAACGGCATAATAGATTGTTCGAAATTTGCCCCACTTCACAACCCAGCGCATGCCAAAGGTATAGAAGTGGCTTTTGAGCTTTTTCCTGGACTTCCTCAAGTGGCTGTTTTCGATACCGCTTTTCATCAAACACTTGCACCAGAGCAATTCCTGTACCCTATTCCAATGAGCTTTTATCGAGAACATCATTTTCGAAAATACGGCTTTCATGGCACCAGTTATCGTTATATCAGCCAGCGATTAGCGCAAATTTCGCTAGGCAGCGATCAACAAGGCGTACTCGTCGCCCACTTAGGCAATGGCGCTAGCACTTGCGCAATCAATCATGGTCAATCATCTGATACGAGTATGGGGATCACCCCATTAGAAGGGTTAATGATGGGGACTCGCTCAGGCAGCCTAGATCCAAGTCTCATTTCTTTTATCAGCCACGCTGAAAATATTTCAGCGGATGAGGCGCTTGATATTCTTAGCAAGAAAAGCGGTTTACTTGGTGTATCAGAAATATCCAATGATTGTAGAACACTTGAAGAAGCAATGGCATCAGGCGACCAAAGAGCAAAGCTGGCTTTGGATATGTTTGCAGCACGTACCGCTAAACATTTGGCGAGTGTAGCGACGACGTTAGAGAGCATCGATTATTTAGTCTTTACTGGTGGTATCGGAGAGAATTCGAGTTATTTGCGTCAGGTAATTTGTAATCACCTGAAAGCACTAAATATTAATATTGACTCGACACTTAATGAAAAAGCACCTCGTGGCACAGAACATGACATCACAGCAAACAATAGCAACACAACCGTTTGGATCATTCCAACAAACGAAGAGTTAATGATCGCATTGGATACTATTAGCTTAATTCAGCATTGATCAAGACCATGCTCCCCATAATGGACTAACTTAGGATTCATCAGATATGTCAATTAATGTACTTATGACTGTCCCTACCGGCCCTGGCGTTGGCTTAACGTCTGTCTC
>CAXBGJ010000177.1:0-7305 GCA_963975045.1 uncultured Marinomonas sp.
CTTCGCCTAAAAAACCATCCTCAGGAAACAAGGCATGGATCACCTCTTTTAGCTCATTTTCTACGCTCACGTCTGCTTCAGAAACGAAATCTTGTCGTCCTTTGACCGTGACCGACAATCCAGACTGACGAATAATCTGGGCACGCTTTCCGGCTTTCTTAATTGCCGATTCTAAAATTTGGTATTCATGTTCCATTCTATGGCATCCTTTTATTAATCGAATCCACATCTGGAGATGTGTTTCTAATCATTAATTTGACGGGGATTTCTTCGAAACGCTGACGAATATGTGGATCTTGTCCTCGTGCTTCCAAGCAAGTCAAAACCCGCTGTGCGGTTTGCTGTACGTCTTGATGAATCGTCGTTAATCGGTAGCTGTATTGCGTCGTTTGAAGCGTGTTATCAAAACCAATAATGTGAAAATCGTTTGGCGCATCAAAGCCATTTTCACGCATGCCATCTAAAAAACCGCACGCGAGTTGAGCGTTGGCGCAAAAAATACCATCAACACTTTGTCCTTGCTTACAAAAACCATGAGCGGCTTTTCTGCCGCCTTCGTAGCCATCGACTTGCGCGGTTATTTCCAAATAATCAGACGCATCAAAAGCATGCTCTTCAATCATCATGCGACGAAAAAGGTCGCCTCGATTAATGCCAGACCACGTCGAATTTTCATAGTTCAACCAACCCACACGAGCACAACCAGAGCGCATCAATTGCTCCGATACGAGCACCGCCGCCATCTGGTTATCCGAACAAACAAAATCCACGTCGGGAATGTCCATATGACGATTAATGCCAACGACTGGAATATTGTGTTGAACGCACTCTTTGACTAAATTCGCTGGCGGCTGCCCCGATGTGACAATCACCCCAGACACTCGAAATTGTGTAAAACGTCGAATGGTCATTTCTAATTCGTCATCATCCCGCACCTCTGTGACCAGCGCTTGATAACCCTTTCGTTGGATTTCGCTCAATAAGCCTTCTAGCAAACTACTGCGAAAAGGGTCACTTAAACGCGCGACCACTACGCCGATTAACTGACTGCGTTTGCGGTTTAATCCTTGCGCCAAGAAATTCACTTGATAGCCGAGTTCATTGGCGGCTTTTACTATTTTTTCGCGTGTCGCGCGCGCGACACTGCCGTTATTACTGAATGTACGAGACACGGCCGCGCGCGAGACACCAGCGAGTTTCGCGACATCTTCCGCCGTGACTGAGCCTCTTTTTCGAGTATTCGTCAATGTTCTATCCCTTTTCTGTTAAAGCGGAGCCCAGCGGAATAGAACCGACTGAGGTAGAATCTAGCGTGTGCTGAACATAGTTATCATCGTCCAAATCAACAACCAAACCATCTTGGCTGACAAATAAGTTAGGCGTATGCCGAACAGCCTCAAGCAGACTAGGAATCGCCGCATCAAAGCAATGATAAATCCCCAGCGCCTTGACGCTCGTCTGTGCTAGTAATCGTTCACAGTCGGGTAAATCGCCATGGGAAGAGTCGGCTGGCAAAGCATCAAAAGACGCACATTCTTGAAAAGCGATATCCGCACCAAGCATTAATGCTTGGCTGGCGGCCGTTGGTCGTCCGTCGCCGCTAAAAAATACTGTTTGCTGGTCAATCTCAATTCGAATCGCTCGATTGGCCATTTCATGTTGTGTATTGGCGGTGCGAATCTGCCAATGCTTCCACTCAAAAGCATCATGAATATCCTGCCAATGAATCTCAAAGCACACCTCTGTTTCAGGCCAAACCGACAATGCCACCAGCGCTTCCAATGGCTTTCTTTGTTCTGCTTGGCAAAAAATTGTCAGCGGCTCAGTACGTTGAAAGCTTTTCCACTGGTTAATCAGTGCCGCTAACCCAGAACTGTGATCAGGATGGATGTGTGTAAAATAAATTACCTGTATGTCATTCACGCCAATATCACGCTGCCAAATGGCTCTTGGCACCGTCGGTCCACAGTCGATGAGCCATTGGTTTTGCTGTGAATCGATGATCCTTATGGAAGAGGTATTGTTGCGTTGAGAGAACGCGCTGCCACAACCAATTACGTCAATTTTCATACTGTCTCACCAAGATGTCTTTTTAGTTTAATTAAATTGTCATAAAGATCCGACAAAGTAGGCACCCATCATGTCGGTTATAGATTGCATTTTTTTTACAGAACGATGAACACGTGTTCATTTCATGAAAAAAAGTGAAAAAATCTCCGGCAAACGTTTTATTGCACTTGGAGCAAGGCATGGCGCACTTACAAATAGAAAATCTACAAGCGGGCTACGGTAATAAGTTGATCTTGAACAACATCAACCTACACGTCGAGCAAGGAGAAATGATTGCCTTACTTGGCCCATCCGGCTGTGGAAAAACCACGTTGTTGAATGCGCTGTGTGGTTTTGTTCCCGTCAGCCACGGTGAGATTTTCTCCGGTCAGCGTGCCATCTCTCAATTGCCCGCTGAAAAACGCAACATCACCATGGTCTTTCAAAGCTACGCACTATGGCCTCACATGACGGTGTCACAAAATATTGCCTACGGCCTAAAAGTGAAAAAGATAAAACGCGCAGAGATAGACGTTCGCGTGGCGGAACTGTTGGACATCGTAAAACTTAACGGATTAGAAAACGAAAAAGTCACCGCACTGTCTGGCGGACAGCGTCAACGTGTCGCCTTGGCGCGTGCGTTGGCGATTCGTCCCGATGTATTGGTGCTTGATGAGCCGCTTTCCAACCTAGACGCCAAAGTCAGGTTGAGCGTACGTCACGAGATCAAAGCGTTGCAGAAACAACTTGGTTTTACTTCGCTGATCGTCACCCATGACCAAGAAGAAGCCTTAGTCATGGCGGATCGCATTGCGGTATTAAATCAAGGTCGAATCGAACAGATTGGGACGCCAGAAGAAATTTACCATCACCCAAGTACGCCTTTTGTGGCCGATTTTATGGGCGCAGACAATCACATCGACTGGCCATTATCGGACGACGCTTTCGCTTTAAACCTTGGCGGTCAGCTAGATAATCCAAGCAAACCCTCGAGTGTGTATTTTCGCAGTGAAAACGTTTCGCTCTCAACTCAACAAGACCCCGAAAATGACTTAAGCAACAATGGCTTAATCATCAAAGGTGTTGTCGAGCAAAGTGCTTTTTTTGGCAATAATTATCGAATTAGTGTGCGCTGCGGGAAGCACACAATACAGGCAGAACATGATCAAAACCTGTCTGAACAGACTCCCGTGACTTTACGTGTCCTACCCGATGCACTGCATATTTACGCTCAAGACGTTGAGCATTCAGTGTTTCAAACAACCATGCCATTTCAGTCAAATTAATGAGGATAAACCATGTTCTATAAAACGAAGATAGCTGTACTTGCCGCCATTGGTCTTACCCAATTTTCAGGTTTTGCACACGCACAGACCACATTAAATGTGGTCTCAGCCGGCGGTCAAAATATGGTCGACTACGTAAAAACGTACCTCGCCCCAAAATTTGAGGCGTCACATCCAGGCGTAAAAGTGAATGTCGTAGGCACAGGCCCTGGCGATGCAGGTTCTCATAAAATCAAAGAAAAGCTGTCAGCACAAAACAGCAGCGGCTTGGATTCTTGGGATATTGATGTTGCTGTTGTTCACCAAAAGATTGGTGGCGAAATGGTGGAAGGTGGTCTGCTTTCAAAATATCGAACAGACATCACAACAGGTAAAATGGTCACTCGTGACAGTGCTATAAATGCGCTTGGCGTAAACGTAGAAGGCTATGTCATGCCGATGTTTCATAGCCAAACCGCCATCGCTTACAACAGTGATTTCGTGACCAACCCACCAACGTCTTATGACGAACTCGTCACATGGACGCAAAAACATCCAAAGTCCTTTGGCTACAACGGCATTAAAAACGGCATGTCAGGGGTGAGCTTTGTAACCGGTTGGATTTATGCCTACGGTACCAAAGCAGACACGCTTTCCAGCGCGCCTTATGACAAAAATGTCGCTGCATCATGGGACAAAGCCTTCGCAGACCTTAAAGATTTCAATAAGAACATCACCTTTACACCAGGCAACGCTGGCACATTGGATATGTTAAATCGTGGCGAAATTTTCATGGGGCCTGTTTGGGTGGATATGTTCTACAGCTGGAAAGAGCAGGGCAAAATCCCACCATCAATGAAATTATCTTTGATCGCCCCAGGCATGCCTGGCCAACCTATGTACTACGTGACGCCAACAAAAGCCGCACACCCAGAGCTTGCTCGTGAATTTATCGAACTAGCAACAAGCCCAGAAATACAGGCCGAAGGCATTGTAAAACGCTTTAACTGGTACCCAGGCATTGATGCTGAACAAGTGAAGAGCAAGCTAGACAGCGCAACATGGGAAAAGCTTTTTGCCGAAATCACACCAAGCGATTTAGCAAAATACGGTAAGAGTTTCCCAATCGGACCTTATTTTGACGACATCAAAGAAGGTTACGAACGTAACGTTTCTAACTAGGTTATTGAGTGAATCCATCACTCGACTAACGCCCTGAGCCATTTTGCTCAGGGCGATTTTATCCCGTGTTCGTTATTGGAAAAAAGAAATATGCGTCAAACGACATCACATAACCTTTGGCTGGTCGCACCCGCTGCACTCATGGTCGGTATCTTCTTTTTATACCCTTTGTGTTTCTCGCTCTATTCCGCCGTGACCTTGGACGAAGGTGGCTTTACATTCATTCATCTACATAAAGCCTTTGAATTGTATTCAAAAGACATGCTCTTTACCGTTTTCATTGTGCTGATTTCGGTGTCTATTTTAGCGGTTTTATCGATTTCCATTGCGGCGCTAATTACCCTGTCGCCGTTCCGTGTTTTAGTCGGCTTGCTGGGTTTTCTTTATCGCTTGCCTTTGTTTATTCCCTTCATTGTCACCGCACAAATGATGCGGACTTTTTTAGCCAAGAATGGCCTGATGAATAACGCCTTTATTGAAGCGGGCTTGTTAACACCAATGGAAACCGTGTCCTTCCTTGGTTGGACGGGCATTATTATTACGTTTGTTTGGAAGCAAATGGCTTTTTCTACTTTGTTAATCTCTGGTGCGATGGCGGCGTTGGACGATTCACAAATACGTGCCGCCCGTAATTTAGGCGCGTCTCGTTTTCGCATTTTATTTCAAATTATCTTGCCGCAAATTACGCCCAGCATCGGTGTGGCCATGGTGTTATCCACCGTCACTATTATGTCCGTGCTGTCGGTTCCTCTAATGATTGGCACAGGTTCTCCAACCATGATGACCGCAGACATGGCGTTTCGAATTAATTCCTACGGTGATTATCACGTCGCAAATGCGCTTGGTTTGGTGTCGTATGCCATTTGTGCTGGCTTGGCTTGGTTTTACCTTCGTCAGAATCTAAAAGAAAAAGGAGCTGTTTGATGAGCACTACACGAAACTCAAGTCTATTTGACCGTTTGAGAGTCCGCTCTTTGCGTCTGAATTTCTGGCTACAAAGCTTGTTTATATTACTGCTCGCCTTGGTTCTGTTTGGCCCGATCGTCAACCTTTTAATTTGGACAGTGACAGAAACTTGGTACTTCCCGCATTCATTGCCAACGCAATGGGGGTTCAAGTATTGGCATCAAGTTTTTAACCCTTACAGCGACGTGTCCAGCTCCTTGCTCACCAGCTTATTGATTGCGGTTTTAACCGTCCTCGTTTGCTTGTTGGTTTCTGTACCAGCGGGTTATGCGCTGTCAAAACAGAGCATGCCATTTCGAGTCTTTTGGATGCTGTTGTTTTTGATTCCACAGGCGTTTCCAAATCTCACTGTATACATGAACATTGCCCGTCTTTTTTACGACTTCGGACTGAACGGTACTTTGTTGGGCGTGATATTAGTACACAGCGTACATGGATTGATGTTTTCGATTTGGATCAGTGTGGCGGCGTTCAGTTCAACAGATCCTATGCTAGAACGTGCGTCTCGAAACTTAGGCGCTGGGCCTTTTTATACCTTCTTCCATATCGTTCTCCCTCAAGCGGCTCCGGGTCTTGTGGCGAGCTGCATTTTTGTCTTCTTAGAATCATTAGATGAATTCACTGGTACCTTCTTTGTCGGGGCCCCAAACATCAGCACTCTGCCACTTTTACTTTATACCGCCAGTATGGAAGGCAATTATCAAATTGCGTCTATTACCGCCTTGATTTTGCTCGTGCCTTCTATCTTATTTATGGTGATTATTCATAAGTTCATGCGACCTGAGATGCTGTCTAAACTGGGGAAATAATCACGTTAAGAAAACAGAAACAGCTTAAACGCCGCCAGGGCCGACATAATACGGATCATCCACTTGAACTGGATTGGGTTCACTTTCTTCAAGAAATGAAAACCAATAAACGAGCCAATGATCAGCCCTGGAATCGCGTATAAGCTGGCTTCGGTACTCTCGACCGACAATAAACCGAGGCCGATGTAAAAAGGCAATTTCACCAGATTAATAATGAAAAACGCCCATGCCCGAGTGCTGACATACGAGGCTTTCTCCAATTTTTGCTCTAGTAGAAATAAGCTAAAAATCGGCCCCGCGGCATTGGCGATCATACTAATCACACCGCCAAAGAACCCCATTGAATAGGCCGCCCAAGGCTTACGCATAAACGCAGCAGGACGAAAGTCGAGATAAAGCCCCAAGCCAATCATCGCAATAATAGTCACGCCGAGGAAGGTCAGAAATTGATCCGCGTCGACATTGGCCAAAAAGTAACTTCCTACAAATACCCCCAAAAAAGCCAAGGGAAGAAATCGTGCTAAAACAGACCAATCAATTTTGCTTCTATAACTGGCAATCGCCATTAAATCGGTAATGATATAAAGCGGCAACAAGACGCCCAGCGCCTCAGGGCCAGGAAACGCAATCATCACAATCGGCAACACCAGCAATCCCATACCGCCGACTGAAAATTTTGAAAAGCCGGTAATCAAACCCGCCAAAAACAACACCGCCAATGACAAATCCACTTATTCCTCCTTATTGATTGATAACGACAATTGGAGAACCAATCTGTTCGTTTATGCGTGCAATAATACGGTAAATAATGAACAATAAATAATCTCGTTTTATTATTAAAACGATCATATTAAATTATCATATGGTGTCATTATGAAACTCGATCAACTCAGAGCGTTTATCGCGGTTGTCGAAACCGGAAGTTTTCGTTCTGCGGCGGATGCAATACACAAAACTCAGCCGGGTATCAGTGCCGCCGTCAAAACATTGGAAGCACAATACGGGATTTTGTTATTTGACCGAGACAGCTATCG
>CAXBGJ010000178.1:0-7213 GCA_963975045.1 uncultured Marinomonas sp.
ATTTTACGCAATTCGTAAAAAATCAAACACTTGATATTAAAATCTTATCTCAGGACATCGGTCTAATTAAATAACCTCAGACCGCTTTTAGGAGGGGGCATTTGTTCCCTCCTGTTTTTACCTAACTTCACCCTTATGATTCACTGACACGGAGCAGAGACATGCGTATTAACGATCGTGTGTTTGGCATGCTGATGCTTATTCTTGCCGTAGTATACGGCTGGGAAGCAACAAAATTCCCCATTCCTTTTGGCGGGCACGAAAGTGTCGGACCTGAAACTTTTCCTATTATTTTAGCCATCATTTTAGGGATTAGTTCTATCTATTTGATTGTTCGCCCCGATCCAGATGAGAAATGGTCGCCGACTGCCATGTTGATTGAACTTGGTGTTGTGGTTCTTTCTATGCTGGCTTTTGCATGGGCCATTGAGCCGATTGGTTTTATGCCTGCTGCGGCGCTTGTTGTGAGCTTTTTAAGTTGGCGTATGGGGGCAAGTATATCGAAGAGTCTTATCACTGGTGTGACGAGCTCGGTTATTATCTTTTTCCTATTCAATAATGTGCTTGAACTAGCACTGCCTCTAGGTCTATTGGAGTTTTAATATGGATACTATGAGCTTATTAATGCAGGGCTTTGCGGTCGCATTAACGCCAGAAAGTATTATGTTTGCGGTTATTGGTGCCATATTAGGTACCCTAATTGGGGCTTTGCCCGGTCTTGGCCCCGCCAATGGTGTGGCTATTTTGATTCCCTTGGCGTTTAGCTTAGGTTTATCGCCAACATCGTCTCTTATTCTATTAACGTCTGTTTATGCGGGTGCCATGTATGGCGGTCGTATATCCTCTATCTTGCTAAACATTCCAGGTGATGAGCCTGCCATGATGACCTGTTTAGACGGTTATCCTATGGCACTTAAAGGCAAGGCTGCTGAAGCCTTAGCGATCTCTGCGATTGCGTCCTTTATTGGTAGTCTTATTGCGACGATTGGTCTGGTTATTCTGGCTCCGATTCTGGCGAAGTTTGCGCTGAAATTTGGCCCATCTGAATACTTTGCTTTATTCGCACTTGCCTTTGCGACCTTAGGTGGCATTACGGGCAAAAACCAGTTCAAAACCTTGATGGCCGCTGCCATTGGCCTAATGATTGCGACAATTGGTATCGACATTTCTACTGGTGTACAGCGTTTTACTTATAACACGCTTGAATTGTTCGAAGGTGTCGATTTCATTATTGCCATTGTCGGCTTGTTTGCGATCAGTGAGTTGTTGTTCTTCTTAGAGCGTCACGCAGGTGACGGGCTAAAACAAGTCGCGATTAATAAACTTAAACTGACACCAAGAGACATCATTCGAGTATTGCCAGCGTCTATCCGTGGCGCCGTACTGGGTTTTGTTGCCGGTGTATTACCAGGGGCTGGTGCATCTTTAGGTAGCTTCATTAGTTACACGTTAGAAAAAAAGGTATCAGATAAAGACGGTACATTTGGTAAGGGCGACCCTCGCGGTGTTGCTGCACCAGAAGCAGGTAACAATGGCGCGGCGTCTGGTGCGCTGGTTCCAATGTTAACGCTTGGTGTACCGGGCAGCGGTACGACCGCTGTGCTATTGGCGATGTTGATCTCGTTGAATATCTCTCCGGGTCCAATGTTGTTCCAACAAAATGCGGATCTTGTTTGGGGTGTTATTGCGGCGATGTTCATTGGTAACCTTGTGTTGCTGTTGTTAAACATTCCTATGGTTGGTATTTTCGTTAAATTACTAAGCATTCCACCCAAATACTTGATGCCAGTGGTGACCTTGATTGCATCTGTTGGTATTTACTCTGTCAGCCACAGCCCGTTAGATTTGTATTTCATGGTTGGTTTTGGTGTGCTGGGTTATATCTTCCGTAAAGTCGATATTCCATTGGTTCCTATCATTTTGGGCATGTTGCTTGGGCCTGAAATGGAGAAGAGTCTTCGTCATGCATTAGTACTTTCTGATGGTGATTGGAGTGTGCTTCTTAATAGTGGATTGAGTATGGGTCTTTGGACTGTTGCGGTTCTTGGTTTGATACTCCCTGTCATTGTTGGCCCGATTGTTCGCGCTAAGATGAAGAGATCAAAAGAAGCTGTTAAAGACGTGTAAGCCCTGTAATACTAAAGGCATTGTGACAATAAATTCGAGCAACTCACGTTGCTCGAATTTTGTTGTTTTTATGATAAAAAATAAAAAAACATAATGGCTAAATGCGTATGCGAATTCTGGTGGTAGAAGATACTCAGGTCTTAGGGCAAGCGATCTGTGAACGATTAACAAGCCTAGGGCATGGCGTGGATTTGATCGGAGATGGTAAGCGTGCGGATGAGCTTCTTAAGTATCAAACTGTGGATTTGATACTGCTAGACCTCAATTTACCGGGTTTATCTGGATTGCAATTACTAAAAAAATTACGCCAGCGCGATGACGATACTCCCGTGCTGATTTTAACCGCGCGCGATCAAATAGAAGATCGAATACGGTTGTTAGACGAAGGCGCCGACGATTATTTAACCAAGCCATTTGATTTTGGTGAGCTTGAAGCACGCTGTAGAGCCTTATTACGTCGCAAACAAGGTTACGCCACGAATGTCACTGAACACGGAAATATCACGGTGAACCGTGACAGTCGACAGGTGTTTATTGATGGCGAGCTGACCGCTATTACCAATCGAGAATTTCGTTTGTTGGAAATATTCCTTGGCCATTTAGGTCGAGTATTAAGCAAAGATGAAATCACCGATCATTTATTTAATTTTAATGAAACACCGGGCCCTAATGCGATTGAACTGTATGTTGGCCGTTTACGAAAAAAAATGGTCAAGGGTGATTTAGCGATTAGCACCCTAAGAGGAATTGGCTATGTGGCAGAAATCACTAAATCATCGAAACCTCAGTGAAGAGGAGGAAAGAAGCGCCTTAAAAAAAGCGCCGTCACTGCGTTTTCGCTTTATCGTCGGTGGAGTATTGGTCATTGGCATTATTGCCAGTTTGGCCATCAATTTGATTTTTGATTACAGCCAAAAGCTGGCCGATTTATCCTATGATCGCTTATTGCGCAGTGCTTTGCTGCAAATGGACGAAAATGTCGGCTTAATGCGTAACGAAGTGAGTATCGATATCCCGTGGTCGGCGTTTGCCACCTTGGCGCAAGCAGAAGAAGACCGTGTTTTTTATAAAGTCGAAAGTTTAGAGCAGGGCTTTATTACTGGCTATCAAGACCTTGATAGCATGCCGCCTAAACCACCGGTGCTAGATCAAATACAATTCTATAACCAAGAGTATTCTGGTGAGTTGGTGCGTTTCGCTTGGGTTGAACGATACCTTACTGACCCAGAAACGGCGCAAACTGTGCGTATCGTGTTGGGTCAAACGCGTTTATCAAGAGAAGAAATGGCGTCCGCTGTAACGCAAAAAGCCGTTGAGGTGGTGGTGTTCATTGCCTTGGTAGCGATCACCTTAATCATTATTGGTAGCCATCTTGTGCTACGACCTTTGCATCGAATCGAGCGGGCATTAGAAGAGCGGGCCATGGGGGATTTAACGCCAATAGACATTAATACCCCGAAAGAAACTCATCACCTAAAAGTTGCCATTAATCACTTCATGGCACGACTTCAAACCAACTTAGAGCAACTCGAAAACTATACGGCGGACGCTGCGCATCAATTACGTACACCATTAGCGAGTTTGAGAGCGTTAGCGGAAAATGCACGAGACAATACGTCAGCTGACAATTCATCGCCAGAGCGACAATATCAGACGCTAGAAAACATCGTTAAACAATGTGATACCTTGAGTCAAACGGTGACCTTGTTGCTTAATCAAGCGGTGGTCTCACATCGTTTGCAAACACACCGATTGGAACCTATTGAGCTGCTGGAGCCGATAAAAGCATCGTGTCGAGAGCAGGCGGTGACGGCCTTGCATCAAGGCGTACATCTTTCTTTAGACTGTGAATTGCAGCAAACCTTGATATTGGGCGACAGCTTTTCTATTCAGCAAATGATGCAAAATTTAATCGAAAATGCCGTGCGTTATAGCGGGCTAGGTGTTGAACACGCCACCGAAGTGATTGTGCAAGTAAACGAATTTGAGCGCTTTTATCGCATCAAAGTGATCGACTACGGCAGCGGTATTCCAGACATAGAAAAAGAGCGGGTATTTGAGCGTTTCTATCGAGGTCGCTACGACATTGCCGGCAGCGGTGTTGGCTTGGCGATGGTAAAAGACATTGTTGACCATCACTCTGCCAGAATTCAAATATTGGACACAGAGCCAAAAGGCACCACGTTTCAAGTGGACTTTGCCAAATTTACGTTCAATGAGGGCACAACATGAAACGGTTTTTTTTCTGCATGAGCCTAATGCTAAGTGTAAGCGGCGCTAAATTATGGGCTGAAGAACCCGTGTGGTTTGGTAAAGAGGACGCGTTGCGAGTTTTATATATTAATTCTGCGATGGATTTGGCGTCCTTTGAACCCATTTTAACCGATTTTGTTGCCCTTCACCCTGATATACGAGTGGCCTATCGAGACGTCAATACATTGGAGTTGTATTACCAGACGATCAAGGAGCAAAAAAAGCCGCAAGCCAGTTTAGTTGTCAGCAGTGCTATGGATTTGCACCTTAAACTAGTCAACGATGGTTATGCACAAACCTACCAGTCTAGTTTTACCGACCGCTTGCCTGAAGATTTTAAATGGCGAAACCAGCTGTTTGCATTTTCGCTGGAACCTATTGTGATGTTGGTCAATAAAAATGCCTTTCCGGGCAATTTGCCAGAAGATCGGCAGTCGTTATTACAAACGATTCGACAGAATGAAAAAGCCGTGACTAAGCGTATTGGTACTTATGATATCCGAAAAAGTGGTGTGGGCTACTTACTCGCAAGCCAAGATGCGCGCCAAGCCGATGTAACATGGGGTCGTTTACTGGAAGCCTTTGGCAGTCACGATGTTCAAACCTATTGCTGCACTCATGAGATTATCGACGATGTCGCGTCAGGTAAATTGGTATTGGGTTATAACCTGCTCGGTTCTTACGCATCACAAAGAGCGCGAGATGACGATAGACTAAAAATGATTCTGCCAAAGGATTACACCCTGATGCTGATGCGGGTAGCTTTGATTCCTAAAAGTGCCCCAAACGCAGAAGATGCCGGTATTTTTTTAGATTATTTATTATCCGACAAAGCGCAAGAAATGATGCAAACGCAAGGCTTGTTGTTTCCAATCCGTCCCGATTTAAACCACCCTAATGATCCTTATGTTGTCAATGCACCCGGACCAACGGGTGTGATTGAATTGGATCAACAGCTATTAGTTGGGCGCGATTATGCCAAGCAAAAACGCTTTATTCGTAACTGGGAAATGGCGCTGGAAATCAGCGAGGACGATTAGCTCGGTAGCGTCCAGGCGTGATTTGATAGTGTTTAGTGAATAAACGTACGAGGGTGCTGGCGTTGCTTAGGCCGATTTTTTGGGCGATCTCTTCCAGACTCTTATTGCTTGATGATAGCCATAATTTTGCTTCACAAAGGCGACGCTGCAATACGTATTGCTTTGGGGTCATGCCTAGATGGCGCTTAAACAAAACGGCCAATTGGCTTGGGCTTAGATGAACCTCTGACGCCAACTTAGCTAAGTGCCATGATTCCTCAAAGTGGTGGTCGAGCAGCTGCTTGGCTTTCGCTAAACGAGCGTCGGCTTTGACAATTCTTTCTTGAGGAATTGGCAATAAATGTTCGAGCAAGTTAAGCGCTTGATGTGTTTTTAAACGATTACTTGTGTCGTTTACCAAGCTTGATAAAAAGGGTAAATACGCCCGAGCTTGCGGTGTTAAATCAATAAAACTGAATTCGCTTTCAATTTTGCTGTCCCAAATAGGCAGGGCGTTAAGCACCAAGCAGCGATTATCTTCTTGTGCTAAATGGGTATGTGCTTGACTGGTGGAAATAAAACAGGCTTGGCCAAATTGCACGGTTTGCTGTTTATTCTCGACGTCTAAAATCAGACGCCCAGAAAGTGGTAATACAATTTGAGTATGATTATGCAAATGCGCGTTAGCGGTGTTTTGATAGGAAATTACTTCGATTGAGTCGCGCACGGCCATTGTTCCTTGTCATCTATTTATCGATTAATAGATAATCGTGTTACAGAAAGTATCATGATTTTATAACTACTTTGCTGTCATTATGAATTAAACCAAATTGAATGAAATCAAAAGGAAATATGATGCGTTATTTGATCGCTCTAATGTGTTTTTTTACCTTGCAAAATGTCTATGCTGACATGACATTAACCATTATGGATCAAGATAATAAACCGGTCTCTGATGCGGTCATACTCTTGTCTAAAGAATCCGTGAGCACTCCTGACGCCGTCGCGATAATGGATCAAATTGATGAATCTTTTGTACCACGCGTCCTGGCTATACAAAAAGGTCAATCTGTTAACTTCCCCAATAGTGATGACATTCGACACCACGTCTACAGTTTTTCTAAGCCAAAAGCCTTTGAGATTAAGCTCTACAAGGGCTCAGAGATTCCGCCGATAGCATTCGATAAACCGGGTCTGGTGGTGTTGGGCTGTAACATACATGACGATATGATTGGTTATATTATCGTCGCTGACAATAGTTATGTGATAAAAACCGATAAAGACGGCAAAGCCAGTTTACCTGTTAAACAAGGTGACGTAATAACACTCTGGAGTGAAAGATTTATTGAGGGTGTTAATACGACAAAAGAAATCAACATCACCAATGACACAGAACAAACCCTTTCTTTAGAGCTTTTACCACCCATTGAAATAATGGATCACTCAATGGGTTACGGTTTTGGAAAAAAACAATGGTAAATCCGGCGGGCGTCATTGTATAAAAGAATCATTAAAAAGAATGTTAAAAGTAATATGAAAGAATCGCTAAGAAAGTCACGCTAAGAAAGTCACGCTAAGAAAGTAACACTATAAGAAAGTAGGAACGTGATGAATAAAGTAATAATCAAAGTGCTAGGAGTCAGTGTTGGATTGTTGTTCGCACTTCCTGTACTGGCTTCCGACGGCAAACTTCTCGCCACAGCAGGGCTTTCACAACTAGAAGGCAGTGGCGGTGGTGGGCTGGTTCCTTGGGCGACACTGGCGGGATATGACAGCCAAGACGATATCGCGGCGTCGGCATTTATGACCGATGT